>JAAXIL010000193.1:14869-19237 GCA_012270355.1 Psychrobacter sp. | reverse complement strand
CAACTGCCCGTTTGATGTGAGCAAACATGGATTTGCTCGTACGCAACCGTTTGAGGTGACCCATCAAAGGCAGACAGAACGGGGCGATGAACTCACGCTTACTTTATCCGATACCCTATCCGATTTAAGCCTATCGGTTACCCTGCGGTTTAATGCAGATGGGATTGGTAGTGGTTTTGGCATCGAAACGCTGACTGAAAACAAAGGCGAACGGATAATTAACTTTAGCCAAGCCTTGCATACCTATTTGCCCACGTCTGACATTACACAAACTCGGATTTTGGGTTTTAATGGGTCAACGTATGCCGATGCCACAACCAGCGACTGGCTCATCAAAAAGCAAACAGGCGACATTGAATTTATTGAGGAAACTGACCGCATTTATTTGGCGGACAAGCCTGCCCCTGTTGCCCAACTGGTAACGCCTGATTGTCGCTATCGTCTTACGTCCACAGGCTCAAAAAGCACGGTGATATGGAATCCTTGGGCGAAATTGGCAAAACAGTTAGCAGACAGCAACTCACAGTTTGGGGCAGATGAGTATCAAAAGATGCTGTGCATCGAGACGGCAAATGCTCACGATGATTATGTGGCATTGTCAGCAGGTGCATCGCATCGGCTTGGGGTGTGGGTGAAAAGAAGCTCTATTTAACTCAAAAACGGTTTGCAAACATGACCCCAATTTGTCTTTAGGCTTCATTCGATTTATTTTGCCTTAATGCGTTTATACGAGTGCCTTACCAAAGAAAATCATCATGACCCCCACTGCAAAAACCAAAGTTCCGTAAACATGCTGTAAATTCCTTAAGTGCTTGGGGGATTAAAACTCGCCAGACGATGATTAATAATGGTTTGTTGGTTGACTTGGATAATAATCACTTTCATTTGACCCAGAATTATATTTGTAAAACGCCAAGCGGTTCGGCTCAACTCGTTTTAGGCAGAACCAGTAACGGCTGGGTTGAGTGGAAAAATAAGCACGGGCAGACGTTAAGCGACATTTATCGAACGGATAATGAATAGTTGAACTTTGACGCTACTACCCATCCCTTACCATCAACTTTTGTTATAATGCCAACAATTTCTAACCATTAACCAACTTTTATCATGACCGACACCCCTACTAACGCCACAGTTCAAGACGTCGCAAATCCAGCACCAACCTCAGAAACTAGCCCTCAAGATTCTAAAAAATCAGAAACAATGAACAGCGACAGCACCATCATCGCCAAACTTGCCAAAGACCTCGGCGTTAGCACCACTCAAGTGTCTGCCTTTGCTGAACTGTATGACGATGGGGCAACCGTGCCATTCATCGCTCGCTACCGCAAAGACAAGACGGGCGGGCTGGACGATGCTCAGCTTCGGGCGTTGGAAAAATCGCTGAATTACGAGCGGGACATGGCGAGCCGTCGGACAAAAATC
The DNA here is from genome assembly GCA_012270355.1 of Psychrobacter sp. Classification (GTDB taxonomy): domain Bacteria; phylum Pseudomonadota; class Gammaproteobacteria; order Pseudomonadales; family Moraxellaceae; genus Psychrobacter. The sequence goes on along the minus strand of JAAXIL010000193.1, from coordinate 17,812 downwards.
TTGGAATTGCTGACGAATCACGGTAACTTAACCGCAGAACTTAAAACCCGCATCGCCAATGCCATGTCAAAGCTCGAGCTTGAAGACATTTATTTGCCCTTTCGCCCTCGTCGTCGTTCGCTATCTGCCAAAGCCAAGTTGGCAGGACTAGAGCCAATGGCGATGGCACTTTTGCAAACCGAAGTCACACCAACCGAGGCGTTAGCAGGCTATCAAGCCCCTGAAAACTTGACAGACGATGCGGGCAATGAAGTGGATGCTGATTTTTCTAGCCTCGATAAACAACTGGCAGGTGTGGAATCCATCATCATTGATAAGTGGACGGAAAGCTTGGACTTATTGGATGAGCTTCGCACAGGCTTCGGTAATACGGCGGGGATTGTGGCACAAGTAGCGAGCGACGAAAAACGCGAAGTGGGCGAGACGTTTCAGGATTATTTTGACCACACGGAAAACTTGGCACGCCTGCCGAATCATCGCTTGCTTGCCATGCTTCGTGGGCGTCAAGAAAATGTATTAACGCTCAAGGTCGATGGCGAAGATGAGCCATTTCTGCAAAGAATTCAGCAGTATTTTGAGTTGAATAATAAGTTGCCCGAGGCTCGCCAAGCCTTTTTGCAAGACGCTTCTACAAAATTGTGGCAAGACAAATGGCGACCACATATTGAGCATCGTTTGCTGACCGAAAAACGCTTGACCGCAGAAGCCGATGCCATTGACGTGTTTGCGGGCAATTTAAGCCATTTGCTCATGTCTGCCCCCGCAGGACGCAAGGTGATTTTGGGCGTTGACCCAGGCATTCGCCACGGGGTAAAAATGGCGGTGATTGATGCCCAAGGACATGTCATTCAGAACGAAGCCAGCAAAGAGTCAGGCGAATTTGCCGTCGCTACCGTTTATCCGTTTGCCCCTGACAACAAAATGGATGAGGCAAAAGCTGTCATCACCGATTTAATCAAAACGCATGGCGTGGAGCTTATTGCCATTGGTAATGGCACCGCAAGCCGAGAGACCGATGCGATGATTAAAGCAGTGATTGATGCGGATGATGCCATCAATGCCGTGCCAGTGATGGTTAATGAATCGGGAGCCTCGGTGTATTCCGCCAGCGAGCTTGCTTCGGATGAGTTGGGCGAGTTGGATGTGTCCTTGCGTGGGGCGGTGTCGATTGCACGCCGATTGCAAGACCCGTTGTCGGAATTGGTAAAAGTTGAGCCGAAAGCCATTGGCGTGGGGCAATATCAGCACGACGTCAACCAAAATGAGTTAAGCGACCGCTTGGATAAAGTCACACAAGACTGTGTGAATGCGGTTGGTGTGGACGTAAACACCGCCAGTCCTGCGATTTTAACGCACATTGCGGGTTTAAACCGCAACGTCGCCCAGCAAATCGTGACTTATCGCCGTGAGCACGGGGCATTCCAGTCTCGAGAACAACTTAAAGACGTGCCTCGCCTTGGGGCAAAAACCTTTGAGCAATCGGCAGGGTTTTTACGCATCAAAGATGGGCAAGAACCGCTTGATGCCACAGGCGTACACCCCGAAAGTTATGCCCAGCTCAAACAATTGCTTGCCAATGCCAACTTGTCATTATCAGACGTGCTAGGTAATGCTGAGGCATTAAATTTATTGCCGATTGGTGATGATAAAACCGCTAGTCAGGAAAGCACGACAAAACAGGATATGCCACAAAACGAAACTGCCATATCTCTTGCCAGCATCAAACAAGAGTTGTTAAAACCTGCTCACGACCCTCGCCCCGAGTTTAAAACCGCTCAATTTGCCGAAGGTGTAAACGAGGTGAGTGACCTTGAGCAGGGCATGGTGCTCGAAGGCGTGGTCACCAACGTCACGGCATTTGGCTGTTTTGTAGACGTGGGTGTGCATCAAGATGGTTTGGTGCATATTTCCGAAATGGCAGACAAATTTGTCGAAGATCCAATGAATATTGTTAAACCTGGCGATATCGTGACGGTGCGGGTGTTGTCGGTAGATGAAGCAAGAGGACGCATTGGTTTTAGCATGAAGTCAGAGCAAGCGGGTGAGGCATCACAAGGTTCATCTAATAAGCAAAACAGTCGTTCCGCAAACAATGCGAATACCAATCCGCCAAAACATGACCGCAAGTCGTCACCTAAAAAGCAACATAGCAATGACCGCCGCTCGTCAAACCGTCCATCAAATAAGTCTGCCAGACCGCCAAAAGGTAAAAACAACGCTGGCAATGATAAGCAAAATGCCAATAAAGTTGGTACGTTTGGGGCATTGCTTAAAGAGGCGGGGATTGGAAAGTAGGTTAGTGACATAGCTTCTGCTTCTTAAATCATTCGTATACCCAAAAAAAAAACCCACTCGCTGGAGTGGCTTTTCTTTGAAGATGACATAATCAATTAGTAAGAGAAAACTTGGTCGAGCCCTACTCGACTGCCAAATCTTCTTTTTCGCCAAGCTCGTACAATGCCCCTGCTCGCCCGACAATCAAGGGGTCAACCGCCCCCACTTGCTTCATGTCTTTATTGTCATACGGCAGTTTGTTAAGCACATAACGCATGGCGTTTAAGCGTGCCCGTTTTTTGCAGTCCGACTTAATCACAATCCAAGGCGATTCGGCGGTGTCGGTGTTATAAAACATGGCTTCTTTAGCCAGCGTATAATCGTCCCATTTGTCGAGCGACGCTTTATCAATTGGCGATAGCTTCCACTGCTTAAGTGGATGAGCTTCCCGCTGGGCGAATCGGCGACGCTGTTCTTCACGGCTGACCGAAAACCAAAACTTGATAAGATGAATGCCCGATTCAATCAAATGCTTTTCAAACTCAGGCACTTGCTTCATAAAGGTTTCGTATTCTTCGTTGGTACAAAAGCCCATCACCCGCTCAACGCCCGCACTGTTGAACAACGAACTTGCAACCAACACCATCTCGCCTAGAGTTGTCAAGTGTT
>JAAXIL010000193.1:0-14859 GCA_012270355.1 Psychrobacter sp. | reverse complement strand
TTTGTACCACTTACCGTGAAAACTCACCCTCGCGCCTCTAGTCTGCAAATTCTTCATATACCGCATAAAATACCACTGCCCCTGCTCGGTTTCGGTCGGTTTTTCTAAAGCGACAACTTTTGCCCCACGCGGGTTGAGGTGTTCCATAAAGCGTTTAATCGTTCCCCCTTTACCTGCGGCATCTCGCCCTTCAAATACGATGACCACTTTCTGCCCCGTCTCTCGCACCCAACGTTGCAGTTTTAAAAGTTCCACTTGCAAATGATACTTTTGTTTCTCGTAGTTTTTACGGCTCAAGCGATTTTTGTAGGGGTAACCGCCTTCACGCCAATTGTCCGACAACTCATCATCTTTTTTACTGCCCGTTTTGGTTTTGTTGGCAAGGGCTTGTTTGGCAAACAAGTTTTTGAGTTTTACCAAGTCATCGGGGGATGCATCATGAATGAGAGCTTGCAAATGCTCAGACAGACCGTCAATGTCGCCGTCTTTTAGGTCTTTAAGCAACACATCATCAATTGCCTCTTTGGTTTTGATAGGGGCGTCTTTACGCTTATTTTTGGTTTGCTGTTTTTTTATGCTCTTTTCGTCCGTGACATAATCATCGGTAATTTTTTCGGTTTTTTTTGCTTTGGTCGCCATCAGTGTTAGTCGTCCTATTTTGAATCGTTACGGAGATCAATGAGTGAAAGGTGCAAAATAACACCACCATCGACCTAACCCCTTATTAACATGGCATACTTAAAACCATATCATTTTTAGGGATTTATTGGACTTATGATAAACAATAATGGTGTAGCTGACAATGACAACTCATACCATATAAAGGAGTAATTTATTGAAAGAGTAATTTATGTCGCTATAGACACCTTTAGTACTTGCATATCCACCATTAAACACGTTAAATTGGTTTATACTCACATTTTTATTGCAGTTTGTAGGTTTGATTTAAATTTTATATAAATTTTTGTTTTGAGTTATTCACAAAATATATTTCAGCAAAGGATTGTTTATGAGTCGACAAGTGGTTTGTACGTCATCATCAGGGTTAGATTATTTAGGGTTAAACCATGATATTGAGTTAATTCGCTTGCGGATTTTCATGAACAATGTTGAGTTCACTGATGGCAAAAACATCAACCTCAAGGGCTTAACTGATCTTATGCTTCGCCCGTCTTATACACCAACCCGTACCTCGCCCGCCCCTAAAACAGAGGTTGCCGAATTGTTCGACAAACTTTTATATAAAGGGGTTAAAGAAGTGTTTGTGGTCTGCCTATCCTCTGGTATTAGTGAAAGCTATGCCACTATTAGTGAGGTTGCAAGCCGTTATGCAGGGAAAATGGACATCCACATCTATGACACCAAAGAGATTAATATTTGCGAGGCAGTATTAGCATTGGAAGCTCAGCGTCTGATGAAACAAGGTGTAACCATGCCTGATATTACTCAAAGACTCGATGTTTTGCGAGCCAGTCATAGCATGATGTTTGCCTTAGAAGACTTAACACATTTGATAAATAACAAAAAACTATCAAAAGCAGGGGGGTTTATTGCAAATTTATTAAACATCAAACCTGTGCTACAGGTGACTGATGCGGGTATAATTGAGCCTGTTAATCGTATTCGCAAATTTGAGCGGGCATTAGAGCACGTTATTGATGTGTACGCGGATACCTTGCGTCGCCCTGACTCATTCGCTTATATCCTAAGCACAGGGCGAACTTTAATAGATGTGAGCTTTGCTCAAATGATTAAGGATAGGGTGGGCATAACTAATCTACCCGTGCTACCCACTTCTGCTATATCACTGGCAAACCATGGTCCAACGGGCGTAGGACTGTGTGTTTTTGAGGGCGAAATCCCTGAGTCAATTCAGCGTTTGTCCCAACATTAATGATTTTTTAACAAAAGACTGCTTTAATACACTACTTTTTTAGCTAACAAATAATAGGGCAATTATATGAAGCGACAAGTCGTAAGCACATCTTCCTCGGGCTTGGATTATTTAGACGTCAAACATAACATAGAGCTGATTCGGCTTAGGATTTATGTGAACAATGTCGAATTTATTGACGGCAAAAATATCACTGATGCCAGCTTACGCGATTTGATGACCCAAACCACCCGTCCTGTCCGCACTGCACCTGCTCCGAAAACAGAAGTGATTGAGCTTTTTGAGCGTTTGTATGAACAAGGTACAAAAGAGATTTTTGTCACTACCTTATCATCGAAGGTAAGTGACAGCCATAGCATCATCTCAAAGGTTGCCAGTCAATTCGTTGGACGAATGCACATTTATGTGTATGATTGCAAGGATTTGAATATTTGTGAGGCCATGCTGGCATTAGAAGCCGAAAAGCTGATGGCAGAAGGCGTGAGCATGGCGGATATTGCCAAACGGCTTGATAGCATTCGAGCCAATCACAAAATGCTATTTGCTGTTGAAGATTTGACTTACTTAATTAATAACAAAAAGCTGTCAGGCACGGCAGGCTTTTTTGCCAATATGCTGAGCATTAAACCTGTGCTACAAGTGAACGATGCGGGCGAGGTGTTGCCCGTCAATAAAATTCGCAAATTCGATCGTGCTGCTAAATATATAGTGGATGAACTCGCTGAAACTTTGCGTCGCCCTGATTCATTTGCCTATATTCTGAGCATGGGACGTCCTACCCTTGATAATCAGATGCAAGCATTAATTCAAGAGCGGGTCGGTATCTCAAAGCCATTGCCTGTTATGCCGGTTTCTGCCATTTCGCTTGCAAATCATGGACCTACGGGTGTGGCACTTTGTGTGTGCAAAGGAGAAATTCCTCATGCGGCTAAAATGCTAAATTTTGTCTAAGCTTTTTTGACAACGGACGATTTGAGTTTCATTTGCCCAAAGCCATCGATTTTGCAATCAATGTCGTGGTCATCGGGGGCATCATGGAGCAGGCGAATACTTTTGACCTTTGTGCCGACTTTTAATGGTGTGGACGAGCCTTTCACTTTTAAATCTTTGATGATGGTGACGGCATCGCCATCAGTAAGCTCATTGCCTACCGCATCTCGGATGATTGGGGCTTCATCGCTAACGGGTTGTGTATCTTGTATCGTCCATTCATGAGCACACATAGGGCAGACCAATAGTGTGCCGTCTTCGTAAATCAAATCGGAATCACATTCGGGACAATTGGGTAAACTCATAACCTTCTTTCTTAACATTAATTAAACCCACATTGTAGCGTATAACGCATTGAAAATCTTTGGGTTACACCTAATTATCTAGATAATTACAATATATGCCAATGCAGAGGTATCCCAATGACTAACTCTCTACCTACGTTTGAGCAAATGACGTTAACAGGCAGTGATGCCGAAAAATTTTTGCAAGCGCAAGTAACTTGTGATGTCACCAAACTTGGACTAAGTTACACCCCGACTGCCATTGTCAATCTCAAGGGGCGTATTCAATTCGGTTTATGGCTCAAACGACATGGCGAAGAGCAGTTTGAAATTGTGACTGCCAGCGATTGTATGAGCGAACTACAAGCTCATATAAAAAAGTATGGAGCATTTTCTAAATTTGAAATGAGCGATCCTGATAGAGTTTCCCCGTGTGTGGTAGGCGATGAACCGACTTTTAGTGTGGATGATGCTAACTGCAATGTGGAACACTGGATGACGCAGAGCATCCGCACAGGCAACTATTGGATTACTGCCCAAACGCAAGGTTTGTTTCAACCACAAGAGCTTCGCCTGCATCAGCGAGGCGGTGTGGACTATGATAAAGGGTGTTATTTGGGACAAGAGGTGGTCGCTCGGATTTACTTTAAGTCTGCCCCGAAAGCCTTTTTGCATCGCATTCAAGTTAAAAATCAAGGTCAAGGCGATGCTCCAATGCCTGGCAACACGCTTGGCGACAGCAAAATACAAGTGGTAAATGCGGTTGCGACAGATGATGATACATTTGAAGCGTTGGTTGTGGCTCGTCCCGAGCAATTGGCTGATGCCGATGCGATGATTTTAGAGTTACCCCCTGCTTTGCAAGCCAGTGTGGCAAGAGAAGCATGATGCAAATTTAGCGAGCATTTAGCCGACGTTTGAGTGAGAGAGCATGGTGCCTTGCTTGCATAAAGCGTTTGGCTAATTTTTGCTTCTTGGTAAATGGTTGCTTCTGAACGGCTTGCGAGGTTTTGTTCGGTGTTATCGAATTTTCTTGCGTCTGCTGGTGATTCGTCGCAGTGATTTGCCCATTTTTTGCATCACCATACAAATACTCAATCACCTGCTCAACTTGTGCCAACCCGTAACCGTCAGGCAAGCGGTAAAGCGGATAGTCAATCAAGGTAGAATGAATCAGTTGGTTGAGTGTCAAAGGCGTTTGCCGTTGACGACGCTCAAGCGTCTGCTCTCGAGCGGTCACGATGTCTACATCAGGACTGGTCACGTCTCTATCTCGGGTCAGTCTCCATCCTGCATAAAACGGCAAGCCATAACAGGTGACGGTCTTGCTTCGTAGCAAGGCTTCAAACCCTGTCAGCGAGCTGATGGTATGCACGGCATCCACCGCATCCAAACAGTCGGGCATCGCCATGTCATGAGCAATTTCATCCACCAATTTAAGCGTACGTTTGTCGACTTTGCCCATCCGCAACCCTGCCTCCACGTCAGGGTGCGGTTTATAAACTAGATACGCCTTTGGGTTATCTGCTCGCACCTGCTTAATCAGGTCAGCATTGGTGGTGATGGGCGATAGACAGTGCTTGACCGACAAATCATCTTCCACCTGCCCGACAATAAGAATACGTTGACGATTATGAGCACCCATTGTCGCAAAAGTTGCGGACTGACCAACGTTATATTTACTCACCTTCATGGCAAGCAATCGCTCACGCAACGCCTCTACTCGTACGGTTTGTTCTTCGGTCAACGGTCGTGAGTTTTTGAGCAAATACTCTAAATCTGACGGACGAGTGGCATCATAATAAATGCCAGTTGCGTCTAGCACTACTGATAATGGAGCAAGCAGTGTCGCCCCCAAGCCGTTGGAACGAATGAAGCCATCTTCCATACACCAAATGTTGCTATCGTTTGCTACATTCATTAGAGCCGAGCGTTTTGCTTCGAGTGTCTGCCGTTGCTTTAAGCCCCAAACCAACACATCTTGCGACAAATCTGCCGTAAAGTGATTGGGATGTAACCTATTTCGCCAGCGAGGTTTTGGCTTGATGGTCAATATCTCGTTAACCGCCTTTGATCGCTCAATGGTCATCGGCTGTAAAAACGCCCGCACAAATGGGAGTTTCCAACGACTAAACTCATAAATCGTCATCGTATCGGGCAATCGCTTTCGCCAATGACTGTTAGTTGCCAGCCAATGAATTACCGTTTCTAAATCACATCCCTGTCCGCTCGCAGGATCGGCATAACGGGCATAATCAATGTAGCTGGCATAAAATAATTGAGTCAGCGTGGGGGCAATATTTGAGGGCAGATTGGCACCTCGCTTGATACGTTCATGTCGTTGTTGCACTTGTTTGATGAGCTTTTTGGGTAATACTTTTTTGAGATGCGTATCATCGGTAAGCCCCCACCCTGCATACCACGCCATGCCAAAGTTATGCACGGTTTTGCCGAGCATTAACGCCTCAAAGCCCATGTGTGAACTGACCGTATAGACATCGCTCACCTGTTCTAACAAAGCAATAGCATTAGCAGGTTGGTTTAAGATATGAAGGCGATTTTGTAACGATGATTTTAAAGACTTGGGTAAAGATTTAATAACTTTTGCTACGACTTTAGGCGTCAGATAGCCTACTTTGGCGGGATGTGTTTTGATCCAAATGTGGCTATTGGGGTGATTAAGACAAGCGGTTTTAAGCATCTGCCGAAAAGTTTTGGCGGTTGCCCCTGCCCCTTCGATAGACGCATCGCCCGCCACTTGGTCGATGATAAGCACATGTTCAATATCGACCTCTTTATTACCTGCCATTTCATTTAAGTTAAGGCAAGACGTTGTGGCATTGTACTTTGATAATTTATGCGTAAGGATTTGCTGAATGGCATGGTTGGCTCGGTCGGCTTTGGCGGGTGTCCAGTTAGCCATTCGCTCAATGATGAATGTATCTAAATCGTTCGCCGATCGAGCGTCGAAGTAAATGCCTTGCGTGTCGATGACGATACTACACCCATAACGACTGTGGATGCCCGAGGTTAGCGAACGCAGAAAACCGTCTTCCACACTGATGACAGGTTGATTAAGCTTGCTTGCTACCCGTCTTGCTCGGCGGTAGCTCTTTTTGTGTCCCCACCCCGCAAAAGTGGGTAACTCATCGCTGTCTGCTTTGCGAAACTTTAGCGTATCCCAAGGATACCAACGCATCAATTCTGCTTCATTCACTCGCAATAACGCAGGCAAAAGGGCATTATTTTTAAGCATACCTTTACCAATCAACGCCACTGTGGGCGTTATATTATCTAAAGGTTCGCTATGTCCGTTCGTCATGACGCTATAAATCTAAAATGACTTTTGCTGCTACCGCCAATTGATAAATAATCTGGCTTACGCCACGCGTGATTTCCACCCGCTTGGTTTTGACCTTTGGCAACACCATGATTTCATCGCCTTGCTGAATACGGTAAGCGGTATTCACCACTTCATTTTCACCATTTTGGTGGATGACTAAAATTTCATCCGTGTCGGCATTGTCATCAAACCCGCCCGATTTTGCGATGTAGTCGCCCACGGTGAGGTCCGGGTTAAAGGTGAGTGCCCCTTGAGCACGCACTTGACCGTTGACCGTAATGACTGAGGTTTGGGCGGGAATTTCAATCACATCGCCTTGTTGCAAAATCACGTCTTGCCACGAGTTTGGCACAACGACGATTTGACCGCTTGGCTCGACATTGCGAGCTTTGGCGATAAATTGTTTGACCAAATTGGCATCGTCTTGTCGAAGTGCCGCTTCTTCTCGGGTGGTGGACTGGGTGGCAAGCGTCATCTCTTCTAAACGGTCGAGTGACTTGTTAATCATTCGTTTTTGTTGCTCACCAACCGACTCTCGGTAGATGCTGAGATTCTACAGATTAGCAAGAGGGATGGGATGAAGCTGGGCTACCACATCTTTAAGCCGTGCTCCATACGGCAAAATCACCGCCCCATTACCCTCATGTGCCCCTTTGACTTGCACGGCTATCGTGCCTGCATAGCGGTCGGAGGTCACCACCATTTGGTCACCGTTATAAACTGGCACACCCATCGCCTCAGCAAGAGAATAGTATTCTGAAGTTTGTGCTCGACCTGCACTGCGGGTGATGCTCACATTAGTCGCATCGGCTTCGGGATTGGCTACGGTCATCACATCGCCAATGGTCAAGTCTGGTACATTAAACTCAAAGGTATATTCATTTTGTACCTCGCCCGACACACTAAAAGTTTTTTTCTGTGGAGCAACCGTAATCACGTCGCCGTCTCGGAAGGCAAAAGGCTCAAGCTGTCCTGCGAGCAAAAAGTCATACAAATTCACCTGCTGCATTAGGCTACCATTACGGCGAATTTGAATGTCAATATAACTGCCACGCTCTGGGTCAACACCGCCCGCTCGGTCGAGATAAGACAACACCGAATCTGCTGCCAATCCACCGTAATAACCAGGCTGATTGACAAATCCTGTGACAAATACCTTAACAGGCTGGGCTTCCTCTAACGACGCATATACCCCGACGTTTGAACGATAAATACGACTGACCGCATTCTTCACCACGTTTTGCAAATTGCCATTTTGCACACCTGCCACCCGAAGTGGACCAACGTTTGGCAAAAAGATATTACCCTGTGGGTCAACGGTAGAAGTAGCGGCATATTGATACGCTCCCCACATCCTGACCTGCACATTATCGCCAGGGTTAATGGTATAGCTGTCATTAAACGTTGAGCCTGACGTAGTCGAAAACGCCCCTCGAAAGAGCTGTGCCCCGAACATGGTAGAACCATCTATCACATCTTGATACTGACGTGAGGTGTTAATGACTGATTGATTGGGTAAACTGGCAGCCGCCACCGCCTCTTGGGTGGTAGCTTGGGCTGGCACAGTGTCGTTACCATTAAAAATTCGCCCCATGTTGGTGGTATAAGACTGATTGTTGGCGGCAGTACCATAGCTGCCCATGGCATTAGTATCGGCATCATCTGCTGCAAAACTATGCGAACTTGTTGCCATACCAATCGATAGGCAAGCCAAACCAATCGCCATACTAAGCCTAGTTTTGGGCTTAGTTTTTGATTTGGTACATTTTGATTGAGTTGCAGCCACATTCATCATTTTATTTACCTTTATTCCCACTATCCTATATTCCCACTAACCTAAGCATTCGCCAGTCTAGGTATTCGTCAAAGTTGTCCGAAAAACTCACCGCTAGCTTTTGTGATCTCTCACCACTGCCATCACCAACCGCACAAACCCATAAAAAATCAACAACAACACCAATGCTGTCCAGATGATATATTGCTGACGCGGATACGTTGCTTCCTCTGCTTGATATGGGGCAGAAATCACAATCAGATTTTTCATCTTTTGTAAGGCTTCAAGGCGAGCTTTCTCAAGCGATGATAAAGACAATTTATACAAATCAGTCGCAAATTCCACATCGGCTTTGATACTCTCGAACTGCACCGCTTGACGGTTAAGTTTGGTGGTATTCGGAGAAGTTAGCTTTTGTTGCTCCTCTTGGATTTGCTTTTCTACCGCTGCGATTTGGCTACGCAGTGACACCACTTGCGGGGCATCAGGATTCAGATAGCTGAGCAATTGCCGCTCTTCAGTCCGCAAAGAGGCAAGCTGAGACTGCAAATTGCCAATGAGCTGATTGACCATTTGTGCATTGGCCTGTGGGTCAAAAATCTCATTTTGGTTTTGGTAATTAAGTAACGCCTCTTTTGAATCATTTAACCGAGTTTCGGCATCCTCTAACTGCTGTTCGGCAAATACCAGTTGATCACGAGCAATTTGCTGTGAGATGCGGTTCACAAAGGCTTCAGATGATGCCAAAATCGCTTTGTTTAACTCAAGAGCATATTCAGGATTAAACCCTTCGGTCGTTACGGTTAAAACATGAGACTGCTCATCAAGGTCAATATTCACCCGATCACGAAAATACTCAAGCAGCTCTTCTTGCGTGGCATCAGGCTCAATCTCATAAATGGGATCTGAGCCGTCCACATAATAAGCTTCCCGAAACTTAAACTTGCTATCGAGCATCTTTACCATGTCATTTGACAGGATGTATTCGGTCAAATAATTGGCATCTTCGGTGCTGGTGTTGTTAACGCCAAACAGGGCTCCTAGCCCACTTGCCGCCCCAAAGTCCGCTTGGCTGACCTGTTTGACGACAACATCAGAGGTTGACACATAACGAGGATGAGCCAACGTGAGCACATACACAATAATAGCTACCCAAGGAATGACAACGAGGGCAACCAACAATGCGAAGTTGATTAGCCTACTTTTTCTTTTTGTGGACATGTTCTTTATACACCTTAATCGCTTCTGCTGTGTCGTGATACACATGAGCCGTTTGGTCCATGAGCACAATGCCAACGTCACAAGTTTTTTCAATATCTTTTAGATTATGGGACACCATCAGCACCCCCGACGTGGCTTTGCGGGCATTCAAAATTTCTTGGCTGCGTTTACGAAATGCCGCATCACCCACCGCCCCAACTTCGTCAAGCATATAATAATCAAAGTCGATCGCCAAACTCAGACCAAAGGTCAGTCGTGACCGCATGCCCGATGAGTAACTTTTAACGGGCATATCAAAATAACGCCCAATATCGGCAAACTCTTCAACAAAGCGGATTTTTTCGTCAATGTAATCGCCACTGGAGTATAAACGACACACAAAACGCACATTTTGTCGTCCAGTCAAACTCCCCTGAAAACCACCAGCGACACCAACTGGCCAAGAAATGGTTGAATTGGTGATGACCTCGCCGCTATCAGGATTATCTAACCCACAAATAATACGCAGCAGTGTCGATTTACCTGCCCCATTACGACCAAGCAATCCGACACTCTGTTTATCAGCAATGGTTAAATTCAAATCTTTGAATAAATAATGTCTTCCCTTTGGGGTCATAAAAGATTTGGTGATGTTTTTAATCTCGATCATGTTTAGATTTTTGCTGATTAATGGTGTCTGTTTATTTGTGTATACTTAAATCATGTTTACTTTGAACGAATCATATCTCGTTCGGCATACTTATATAGCAATAACCCTAAAAACACCACTATGACCATCCACTCTAAAAAATACCTAAAATCAATATGTGTGGTTGGATAAGAAGGAGCGACGGCGTATCGCATGAGCTCTAAATTATGAATTAATGGGTTATACAGTAGATAATCGAAATAAGGTTGCGGAATTATGCGAATAGGATAAATTACCCCCGATGCAAAATATAATATGGTAAATATCACTACAATAATTTTACTAATTTCTCCCCCATAAAATCCAATAACCATCATGATAAGCCCAAGACCTAATGAGAACAAAAAAATTGTAATCCAACATAACAGCACTATGTCCAAATGCGATAGGCTAATAGCAATATCAAAAAAAGCCAAACCAAACAATATAAATATAAAAGTAAAAAAATAAATTACCAACTCAAGAAAAGAGCGTGCAATTATAATATCTATATGCCTTACAGCACTATATACAAGCAGTCCGCGATTGCTATCCACGGCTGTTAATGATTTTGTACCAATGTTTCTTAGCATATTAAAAGGTACCAATCCTGCTACTAAGAACAATGAGTAATCCATACTTGGTACGGCTCTTTGAATAAACACTCCAAATAAAATGATGTAAATCATTACCTGGAATATTGCTTCCAAGGGTGCCCACAAATACCCCAAGCGATAGCCACCAAATCGAGTCTGTAGCTCCCGCATAAATAAGGCATGAAGTGCAGCTCCCATGACTTTTAGTCCACTACGATGAGGAATGGGTCGATAGGGAGGTAACTCAACGGACATGAAGTGAATATACTCTTATAATGAGAGAATTTTGGTTATGGAGAGTATTCTACCACAGTTTAAAACATGAAATTCAACGCTCAAGCATACAAAAAAACCCACTCCCTAAGTTGCGGTTTGACGCAAGTTTCAAGGGAGCGGGTTTTGGTAACAAGGAAAACAAAAATATGGTGGCGATGAAGAGACTTGAACTCTTGACCTCACGATTATGAGTCGTGCGCTCTAACCAGCTGAGCTACATCGCCGTTTTTAGACTTATTTGTTTAGGCAATAAGTTGAGGGCAGTATTATGCCCAAGCATGAAGGCGAGGTCAAGATAAAATCGACCCAGTCTAAAAATAAAAGTGTGGCAAACCGATAAGCCGGGTTCTGTCGTGGACAATCATTCATCTAGGCGTGCCATTGCCGACACGCTCAAGCGACCTACCCGTGTTCCTTGCAGGCGACAAGAAATGAACACCTATTTGGTCTTGCTACGCGTGGAGTTTACCTTGCCATGCACTGTTACCAGCCATGCGGTGGGCTCTTACCCCACCCTTTCACCCTTACCTCACACATTTTGCAATGGTGAGGCGGTCTGCTCTCTGCTGCACTGGTCGTCGGGTTGCCCCGCCCAGCCGTTAGCTGGCACGCTGCCCTATGTAGCCCGGACTTTCCTCCTAATAAACTTACGTACTGACGCTTTGTTATCAGGCGATTGCCTAGTTTGCCAAACGGTATTATAACACAATGCATATAATGGCTATTACTTCTTGAACCAAAAAACGCCTTATGTCATGGCATAAGACGTTTAATAAAATAACGCTTTGAGTATGATTGCAAGTATGGTCAAGACTTTAGGCTTTAATGGGTCAGAATAAAGCTGATACCTTTAACGCCTATATAATAAGTCTATCTCTGACATTTCAACTCGTATTCGTTGCCATTTGCCCAGTTGAAGGCAAAGATACCCGTGTCGCCTTTGGCATGCCATTCGTACTCAATGTTGTCACTGCTATCATTCACATAACGCACACCTGATGCGGCTGGTGCTCGGTTTAAGACTACTACCTGTCCGCTCCAGCTTACTTTAGGTACGGTAGCCGTTATGGTGGTTTGCGTTTTGTCTACCAAATACTTAACCAACAACTCACTGTCATCTTCACAAGTGAAAACCTCTGGAGCCATGCGTTCATAAGCCAGCTGAGTGCTTGGAGCGGGTGTGGTTTCTACAGGTGTGGTGGTGCTACAAGCAGACAGTGCAAGGGCAGCAGGAATGGCTAAAAATAATGCTTTCATAAAATTACCTCTAATTGATGCTTCAAAACTGTCGTTAACAAACCAATTTATTAGTTTGTTTTGATATTTTGATTATCATATCTGACTAATTTTCGTTACTCTATAGTATCTTGATGACAATCTGCATCATATTTGTCAGCATATATTACGAAAAGTTATCCGCCAATCGTAGTATTCTGCCATTCATCCCACTTTTCCAGTCACTGATTTTAACTTCTATCAAGTCACTGATAATAAGCATCATGTTGCTTGAGCCACCAGTTCATGTTGTCTTGACGTTTTGAGCGAAACGCTTCCAACCGTTGTGCTACATTTTGGTTGTACTGGCGGGCGGTGTCCATACCAAATAACAATGGCACGCTCACCAGCACACCATGACGCCAGCGGGTTTTGGGTAGCCCCAAACCATCACCAATGTCGTCCCCCACAAGCGTGCGGGTAACGCTGGCGTTCACCAATTCAACAAACTGACCTTTTTTATTCTCCTCACCCATAATTTGGCTTGGCAAATCATGCAAGGCTTTGGCAAGGGGTTTGCCCACTTCAAAGTCGAGCTTTTGCGTGGCAAGATAGGTGTATAACCACGCCCAGCAATCTTGCTCAGTGCTTGGCAATCGGCTTAAATCCACACCCAGCCACCAGCTTGCCAGCATCCAAAGATGCAAAATACCTTGCGATTCTTCCTCGCTGATTTTCGCACCCAGTAATTTTAGCCCTCGCATAATCAGCAGTGAGAATTGCAAATGCGTCGCCACCATGTCGGTTTGATTGACAGGCACGCCCCAATAATCTGCATCCCACCCGTCTTTTTGTAGTCCGAGCCTTACCATGCCATGAATTTGGCGTACCAGGATGCTTTGTCGCCAGCCCTCACTGCCAATCGCAAGCACCTTACTGTGACCATTCAAAGCAGGATGCTCCGACACCGCCAAGATATAGGCATACGTTCGCATCAAACGAGGCAAGGCATCGTGCACCAACGCCCCGGTTTTGATGAGGGGCAAAGATAAAGCAGGAATGCTATAACCCGCCATTAAAGCGACGTTTCTAAGTAGCCAAATCAGCATCAGCGGATAACGGCGATAGGCAATTGCCCCAACTTCTGCCAGTTTGGGGTCGTACCACTTTGGGTGCGTGGCAAATTGCTCGCATAAAGCAAGATAGTTGGTATGGTTTAATAAATTAGGAATAACCGAGCGATTTTTTGACTTTAATAGATTCGGGGCAAGCTCTTGAATCAGCGGTTGATAAAACTTGTTGCCCTCTGTAAGCAATGCGTCTGCAAGTGGATCGGCAATTCCATAGCCCTCATTCATCTCATGAAGCAAAGCAGGCGATACGCTAAACGCTTTTGGCAATAAAAACTTGCGGATACGGGTGAGCACCTGCAAATCGGCGTGATGATCGACTGAGGTGGTACGTCCGAGCTTAAGGTTAGGTGAATGCGACATAAGTTAAGTCAATACTAATACCCATATTTGCTTCGCAACACATCAAGCTCTCGGGTCAATCGGTTAATGCGGGTTTGAGTGGTGCGGGCTTTATCAGGCAAGCCCACCAGATAAGCTCGGGCTTCCTTTTCACTTTTAAACTTTAAGTTGTCCCCTTCTCGCAATTTTTTATACTCGTCCTTGTATTTTTTGAGCTGGCGTTTTTCTTCATTTAGCTGATTGGTCAAGGCATAAAACCGTCGCCCATCGGCATTGATGCGAGATAAGTTGGCAACTTGACTGGCAGGACACACCGCATTCAATGTCCGCCCTCTTTTGCCCAACGCATAGGCATTGGCATCGGTACAATATTGCTTGAGTCCTTGTTGACGACCTTTTTCCCAGGCAGTCACATTGGGAGCAACGCCAGCTTTGGCACAAGCTTTGCTATGCTCACTAAGTCGCTTGCCATCATAGCCTTTCGCCCCGTCTGCCATACCGATGGCGTACCAATCGCCGACCATACATTCTTCTCTCGATAGCGTGGCACAACTGGTAAGGCTTGCTGTGGCAACGGTTGCTATTGCAAACGGTTTGAGAAACTTAATCAGCTTATGATTTTTCATGATGACCTTCCTTGTGTTTGTCATAATTCAATAAGCGTTCTCAACCATACCAAAAATTAAGACGAACGGGTTAAATCAATCGCCGTCTCATCATAAGCAGGTTTGAGTGATTTTTTAAGCAATAAATATCCTGCGATACCCGATAAGATTGAGCCGACGATGATACCAAGTCGTTCATCAAACAATGAATGATCACCGCCAAACGCCAGACCGCCAATGAACAAACTCATGGTAAAGCCGACTCCACATAACAACGACACGCCCAGCACGTCCATTAAGCTTGACCCTGTCGGCAGTTTTGACCAACCCAGCTTAACAATCAATAATGTCATGAGCATGATGCCAATCGGCTTACCCAAAAATAGCCCTGCGGCAATGCCCACAGGCACGGAATGAAGCAACTGATCCAGCCCTGCCCCATGCAGTGCAATGCCCGCATTGGCAAACGCAAAAATCGGCAAAATACCAAACGCTACCGTGCTGTGCAAATCATGCTCAAGC
>JAAXIL010000097.1 GCA_012270355.1 Psychrobacter sp. | reverse complement strand
ATGGACGCCCGACTTGGGACAAAATCGCTTTGCGGCGACGGTCAGCGGTCTGACTGATTGGTGCTTCTCTAGCCATCGCCAATGGGGCGTGCCGATTCCATTTTTCACGCACAAAGACACGGGCGAATTGCACCCCAATACGGTTGCCATCATTGAAGACGTGGCAAAACTCATCGAGCAAGGCGGGGTAGAAGCGTGGTTTGATGCCGATGCCAGTCAGTTTATTGGCGATGAAGCAAAAGACTATGATAAAGCCTCGGATACGCTCGACGTATGGTTTGAATCGGGCACGACGCATTTTGCTGTGCTTGACCAAGATCCTGAGCTGACCAACCCTGCTGATATGTATTTGGAAGGTTCAGACCAACATCGAGGTTGGTTTCAAACCTCACTTTTGACCTCAGAAGCCATTTATGCTCGTCCGCCTTATAAGCAGGTTTTGACGCATGGCTTTGTGGTCGATGGTAACGGTCATAAAATGAGTAAATCTCTCGGCAATATCATCACCCCGCAAGATGAAATCAACAAAACTGGTGCGGACATGCTTCGCTTGTGGATTGCATCCAGCGATTATCGTTATGAGATGAGTGCAGGCAAGCAAGCGTTTAAAGGGGCGACCGACAGTTACCGCCGTATTCGCAATACTATTCGTTTTTTGCTTGCCAATACCGATGATTTTAACCCAAGCACCGACAGCGTGGATATGGCGGACATGGTAAGCCTTGATAAATTTATCATGTACCGTGCCAGCCTTGTGCAAACTGACATCCGCACCGCTTACGATGCGATGGACTTTCACCAAGTTGTTCAGCTCATCACGGGTTTTTGCTCGCAAGATTTGGGCGGATTTTATCTCGACATCATTAAAGACCGTCAATATACGAGCAAAACCGATGGCGTGCCCCGTCGTTCAGCACAAACTGCCATCTATCACATTGCTCATGCGTTGCTACGCTGGATTTCGCCCATCTTGCCGTTCACGGCACAAGAAGCATGGCAAGTGATGATGGATAAGGACAGCCAAACCAGCGATGTGTCCCAAAAATACATATTTACCCAAGAGTATTATGATTTTCCTGAGTTTGAATTAACTGCCATTACAGTTAATGATTGGAAGCGGATTTTGCAAGCCAAAGAAGCAGTTAATAAAGCGATTGAAACAGCACGGGAGCAAAAAATCATCAATGCCAATTTGTCGGCATCGGTGACAATTTATGCTAGTGGCGATATGCACGCCAGTTTAGCCAAACTTGGTGATGAATTGCGATTCGTGTTGATTACGAGTGGGGCGAATTTGCTAGCACTTCATGAAGAACAACCACAAGGCGATGCGACTGAGCTTGATGATTTGCGAGTAAGTGTTGCTCCTGCTGAAGGCGTAAAATGTGAGCGGTGTTGGCATGTGCGGACAGACGTGGGCGACAACCCTGAATATCCTGATATTTGTTCTCGCTGTGTGAGTAATGCGTTTGGTGAGGGCGAGTCACGGGCGTTTGCATAAAAGGGCATCAACGCTCTTATCTAACTTACTAATTCCATCCAATCAGACCGAAAGCTTAAAACCAAACATCATGAAACAAAACAGTACGCAACAAGTGTCACATCACCCGAATACATTGTCTGTTAATGGTAGCCGTGCGTTTGCATGGTATGCATTAGCGGGTGTGGTGCTACTCATTGATCAATTAACCAAATGGTATTTTCATACCAACTTTGAATTGTATGAAACTGTGCCAATTATTGAACCTGTCTTAAACTGGACGTTAGCTTATAATTATGGTGCGGCGTTTAGCTTTTTGGCAGATCAAAGCGGTTGGCAGAAGTGGTTTTTTGCGGGATTGGCGATGGCAATGAGTTTGTTCTTGCTGATTTATTTACGCAAAACACCTCGCAAGGCTACTGTGTTAAACGTTGGACTGGCGTTAATTTTAGGCGGGGCGATGGGTAATCTTATTGATCGGGTACGACTTGGCAAGGTCGTCGACTTTATTCATGTGCATTATGCCGACGTGTGGCATTATCCAATTTTTAACTTTGCGGATGTTGGCATTTGCGTGGGCGTGGCGTTGGTATT
Organism: Psychrobacter sp.; assembly: GCA_012270355.1. GTDB lineage: Bacteria > Pseudomonadota > Gammaproteobacteria > Pseudomonadales > Moraxellaceae > Psychrobacter. Next base: position 1,784 of record JAAXIL010000097.1, on the reverse strand, counting down.
GATTGATATGTTTTTATTCGAGCCGAAGCGGTCGAGTAGAGTTTAAGCCATTTTCTTAGGCGGTATTGTCTTAGCAAACATAACTTTGAACAATGAAAAACACAGCACTTGAAAATTTGTCTAATTCAGGTAAGATATCGTCCCTGTTCACTGAATACCATTGGCTAATTCATTAAGTAATTAAGCATTGATTGTATTCGTGCAACACTCGGGCCCATAGCTCAGTTGGTTAGAGCAGAGGACTCATAATCCTTTGGTCGTAGGTTCAAGTCCTACTGGGCCCACCATATTACCTATAGTATGATAAAAAAAAGGCTTCCGTATTATGGAAGCCTTTTTTGTTTTCATGGTACCAAACTTAACTTCGTACAAAATTTTTTAAGCATAATGAAAATGGATATGCTCGCTAGGCGTCAGACTGGCAAGTTGCATCAAATTGTCGTCGCTTGGATACAGTCGCCAGTCATCATTCAATGAAACACTGGCAATGGCGTAATCGTTAAATACGCTCAAGCCAACGGCAATGCAGTTGTCATTTATTTGACGTTGGTTCGGTACGTTAGCAGTGGCGATGGTGTCAGATAGATTGTCATTGTTTTCATACGCTACCTGCCCACCATCATAATAACTGTTGATGTCCACTGACTCACCGTTATCCTCGTCATCTTGATATTGCGAGGGCTGTGGAATGCTGGCAAGTTGGGCGGGTTTGAGTAACGGTTGTAAGTTTTCTAACAAGGTCACATCGTGGCTATGAATTTTGATACTGATTTTCTTTAGCCATCTTAGGCGACAGTCGATTAAGGTATAGGCATTTTCTAAACGGGTAAATACTCTTCCATCCTTTTCTCGTACTGACCCTTTGATAACAATCACTTCATCAACAGCCAGCTTGTCTTTGACGCGGGCAAAGCGTTCGGCATAGCAACTGACTTCGGTGCGAGCGGTGCCGTCATCGAGCGTAATCACCACCCGATTGCCAAAGTTGGCGATGTCCATGACCAAGCCTGCAAAATAGGTCGTGCCATTAAAGCCAGTGTCACTTAATGAATCCAAGCGATTTTCGCCCGTATAAATCTTAACCTCACGGCGGTATTGATCAATCGGATGTCCAGTCAGATATAGTCCGAGCGTGTCTTTTTCACATTTGAGGCGGTGTTTATCGCTCCAAATTACCTCTCCCGAGAGTTCGAGCGGCGGGGCGACTTGGGCGGAAGCCACCTCACCAAACAAGTCCATCATGCCAAGCTCATTGTTTTGACGTTCTTGTTCTGCCGCTTGTACCGCTTGTGGCAACTGTGCCATTAAAGCACCTCGAATTTGATAGCCTTCCTCATCGGGCAGTTCGGGGCGTAATGTTTTGGCAAAATCATCAAAACAGCCTGACTTGATGAGAGCCTCGAGGGTACGTTTATTGACTTTTTTGGTATCCACTCTGGCACAAAAGTCGAATAGGTCTTTAAATGCTCCACCTGTTTTGCGAGCTTGCACGATGGATTCTACCGCACCTTCACCCACGCCTTTAATTGCGCCCAGCCCATAAATAATATTGCTAGGCGAATCGGATACGAAATGCCATTCACTGCGATTGACCGATGGATTATCGACGTGCAAGCCGAAATTTTCACGGCAATCGTTGATAAAGAACACCACGTTATCGGTGTTGTTCATGTCCGAGGTTAAGACCGCCGCCATGAATTCGGCAGGGTAGTAGTTCGTAAGATTAGCGGTTTGATCCGCCAAAACTCCTTATGCGGCAGAGTGCGATGTGGGAACGACCTAGC
>JAAXIL010000216.1 GCA_012270355.1 Psychrobacter sp. | reverse complement strand
AAAGAGCGGGTCTCAGGTACCACAAGACTACTGCTACTGAACGCCCATGCCCAGTTTCGCAAGCATGCAGCCATGATACAAAAAGTGGTGCCAACCGCTGTCCAGACCTTTTCAGCTGGAGCAGAACTCAAACGCCGAGCTGCTCTTGGACAAGATGTTAGTATCATCAAAAATCAGTTTAGCCCCATTCAAGTACAAAGCATCAGTTTGTTTAATAGCTCAAACAACTATCAGCAGTTTTTGGCAGTTACCATCATGCCAGCATTGCTGCACATCTTGTCGATGGTCGTTGGGGTGTCTGTTATCGGTCGAGAGCTGCGGGATGCGACCTTGGCTCAATGGTATGCCCACATCAGCCAAGGCATCAAAACTTCCACCCAGCCCAGCTTGTGGCTATTGATACTTGGGCTTAATGGCAAGCTCATCTTGGCAATGCTGGCGTATGCCCTTTGGGGATTGGTGGCTTTTGGTTTGGTCATTAGCCTAAAGCCTGTGGCATTGGCATCTTTGGGCATAACTTATGTGGTATTTTTATTGTTTATGATGCTGTCGTTTTGGCTGGGGATGATTTTGACTGTATTAACCGCCTCTTATCGGCAGGGACTGTCTTTTACAGGATTTATCTCAGCACCTGCGTTTGCTTTTTCTGGGGTAACCTATCCGTTGGTTGCCATGGATCCGTCTGCTCAAAAATGGGCAAACGCCCTGCCATTGACGCATTATTTGCACGCCCAGACGCCACAACTGCAGATGTCTGCTCCTGCCAGCTTGGCATTGCCTTATGTCTATGGTTTGCTTGTCGCTGTACTGACCACCTTGTTACTGTCTGCCATCTTGACCAAAAAAGCCTTATTTAGAGCCGAAAAGTGGGGGCAACGCTGATGCGATACGCCAACGACAAACCATCAATCAAGCAAGCCATTTGTGGTTTTTTTGTGCAAGTGATGACGTTATGGCAAAGTGTATTTAGCGACAAAGGCGTGCTCACCATGTTGCTTATCGCCCCCATTATTTATGGTTTTTTTTACCCTTGGCCATATCGCAATGAAGTTGTACGCCAAGTGCCTGTGGCGATTGTTGATTATGACCACAGCCCCTTATCCCAAAAACTCATCAATCATGCCGCCATCAATCCCCGAATCCAGCCCACTGTTATATACAGTGAAGACAAGCTAAAGCCCCTAATGTGGCAGCAAGACATCGCAGGCTACCTAATCATCCCTTATGGATTACAAAAAAGGGTATTAAATGGGCAATCTGCCAAAGTCAGCGTCATGGCAAATGGCAATTATTTTATGCTCAACAAACAGGTGCAAACAGGATTTATGGAAGTGGTGGGTACGCTATCAGCAAAAATAGAAATCCAAAAAAGCATCGCTCAAGGGCAAGATTTGACGCTTGCTAGCCAAAATTTCAATGCTGTCAATCTGACGGTCAATCCTTTATACAACACCACCGAGGGGTATGGCAGCTATGTGGTGCCGCCAGTATCGTTGCTGATTTTGCAGCAAATGTATCTTATGGGCACAGCCATGCTGGTGGGCACTTGGGTAGAGCAAGGTCGGGCTCATGCCAAGCTGTCTGTTTGGCTGGCACGGATTGTGGGACTGTCGATATTGGGCGTTATTTTGGGCTGTTTTTATTATGGCTGGGTATTTGTAATCCAAGACTACCCTCGCAACCAAAATCTGTTTGGGTCGCTGTTGTTGTTGCTGGTATTCTTCCCTGCTGTCACCGCCTTGGGCTGTTTGTTGGGGGTGCTGTTTAAGGTGCGAGAGCGTGCCATGCAAATACTGGTCGCAAGCTCGATACCCATTTTGTTTTTGTCTGGTGTCACTTGGCCTGTCACCATGCTGCCTGAACCGTTACAATACGTGCGTTGGCTTTTGCCTAGTACCGCTGGCATGAATGCCTCGGTCATGCTCAATCAAATGGGGTCGTCACTGGCAGATGTGCAACACTATTTATTGGCGTTGCTTTTGTTGTTTTTGCTTAGTGTACTCGGATTGTTTTTTCGTGCTAATGAGCAATAAACTCAAGCTGTTGCCAATTTGCTCAAATATTTAGCCCAGTTGCGTATTTTATTCTATAGTCGATTGATTTTATCTTGAACTGGCTATTGGGTTCGCTTGTTCGTCTTTGATGCGATAGTAGGTGGATGGGGCGATTGGCAGTACCCTACAAATCGACTCGACCCCATAATGCTGTTTCTCGTCATCGATAAATTTGACCATCACTTGCGTGGGCGGTCGAGTTCCGCCTGGGCGAAAAAAGCAGCGGCTTTGCGAATGATTTCGTTGGCTTGTTTAAGCTCACGGTTTTCTCGTTCAAGTTTGGCAATGCGGGCGGCTTGGCTTTCGGCGCTAACGGTAACGGGGTTTGGTTTTCATAAGGGTAGTGTCTCAGAGTTTTGGGTCTCCGACAATCCCAGTACAGTTCATAGGCATAGTACCAAGACATCATGAGTCGGGGCTGTTTAAGGGCAAGTCTCGTTTGGCTAAGAATGGTTCTAGTGATATTCGTGCTAAGTTGTATATGCCTGCTTTGGTTGCTATTCAGTATAATCCTGATATCAAAGCCCAATACGAACGCTTGCTTGCAAAGGGTGACCCCTGCTGTCAATCCCGTAGACTTCAACTTGGGAGATTTTAATCAAGCGGCATAGCGGTAAAACTCATCATAGATCTGTCTGGGCGATTTAAAGTCCAAACCCTTTTGAATCCTCGTCTGATTATACTCAAGCTCAATGTATTTCACGACATCGCTAATCGCTTGCTGCCTAGTCTCATAATTATAGTGATACACCAACTCATTCTTCAATGTACCCCAGAAGCTCTCTATCGGAGCATTGTCGTAACAGTTGCCACGTCTGGACATTGAGCCTTTAAAGCCGTGTTTGGCGATAATATTGCAATACGCTTCACTGCAATACTGACTGCCCCTGTCGGAATGCACGATAAGCGTATGATTCGGTCGTTTATTCCTGATTGCCATGTTCAATGCTTTGCAGACTAGCTCAGCAGTCATACGCTTGTTTATGGCATAGCCAACCAACTCTTTGGTGTAAACATCTTTTACGCCTGCTAAATACAGCCAGCCCTCATTTGTCCAAATGTAGGTGATGTCGATCACCCATGCCTGATTTGGCTGGTTTGCGTCAAACTTTTGCTCTAGCAGGTTTAGATAGACTCGTTTGTCGTGGTTTGAGTCAGTAGTAACCTTAAACTTCTTGTGCCGCTTACAATAGATGCTGTGTGTTTGTTTGATGCGTCTGACCATGTATTTGCTGATGTCATGCCCTTGGGCTTGTAGGTGAGCGTGTAGTCGCTCGTAGCCATACCGCTCTTTGGTTTGGGTGTGAGACGAACGTACCAGTAGTTCACACTGGTTACGATGGATTTGCTGGTCACTTAAGTCACGCCCCATCCAGTCATAGTAGCTGGATGGTTTAATACTAAATACTCAGCACATGGCGGTAATGCTAAATTGGTCTTTATGCTGTTTGATGAAGGCGTACTTTACTTGCTGTGGTTCGCAAAGTACGCCGTTGCCTTTTTTAGTATTTCTCGCTCCTCTTGGGCAATCTTCAATTCTCTCTTGAGCTGCTTTATTTCTTCAAGTGCTGCTATAAGCTCAGGGTCGTAGTTTTCTGTGCCTTTAAGTTTGCCTGCTTGGGCTTTTTTATGCCAGTTGGATAGGGTTTGCATGGGTACGCCTATTTCTCTGGCTGTGGCACTGATGTTGCCGTTGTTGTCCTGTACTTTTTTGACGGCTTCTGCTTTGAATTCGGCACTATATGTCTTCGCTTTTTTGGTCATGGTAAACTCCTTATTTGAGTGTTTAGTTTACCAAGTTTAGG
>JAAXIL010000119.1 GCA_012270355.1 Psychrobacter sp. | reverse complement strand
ACTAAACTGACTATTATAGCGGTGTGCTTTGAAAAATTTTATTAAATTAAGCTACAAATAAAGAGTATAGTCAATGACACTTTTAATAATAAATCACTTCCATAATTTCGTATTCCACCACGCCACTTGGCGTTTCGATGCGGGCTTCGTCGCCTTCACTTTTACCAATTAAGCCACGAGCGATTGGTGAGTTAACTGAGATTTTACCGGCTTTGAAATCTGCCTCATCATCGCCCACAATTTTATAGCGTTTTTCTTCTTCGGTATCCATGTTTTCAATCACGACCGTCACGCCAAACACCACTCGCCCTTCTTGAGGTAGGGTCGTTGGATCAATCACTTGAGCCGCACCCAGTTTTGCCTCAATGTCCCGAATGCGGGCTTCGCAAAACCCTTGTTGCTCACGGGCAGCGTGATACTCAGCATTCTCTTTTAAATCACCATGCTCACGAGCTTCGGCAATGGCTGCCGTAATGCGAGGACGCTCAACAGTTTTGAGCTCTTTTAACTCCGCCTCCAAAGCGGCGTGCCCTTGTGGGGTCATGGGATAGCGTTGCATAAGTCTTCCTTTTCCGTTGGTTCAAAGATCTGTTGTTGCCTTTAAATTGGCTCAAGCAATAGCCTATGTAAAACAGACCCATAAAAAAACACCAAATGGCGATACCATTTGGGTCAATAAATCTATTTAATCAAGCAATTTGTAATCGTTAATAATGAAGGTAAGGCAGTAAAAAATCAAGCAGAAAATTTTGGTTCAAGCATACGAGTTGCAACCGTTTAGAATTTAGCATCTTTAATTTCTAGCCACTCATCCGCCGTCATGCTGTACATGACTGTATCGGCAATGTCACCATTGCGGCGGATACGATTACCACGGATTAAACCATCTTTTTTTGCCCCAAGCCGTTCAATAGCCACTTGCGAGCGAAAATTTTTGCCATCGGTTCGCCAGCCTACTACTAAATAATTAAGCGTCTCAAACGCATGGTTGAGCAACAATTTTTTGCAAGTGGTGTTCACATGACTTCGCCAAAACCGTTTGGCGTACCACGTATAACCAATTTCCAAACGTTTCGCTTTGGGAAAGATATCGTGATAACTGGTTGAGCCGATAGCCTTGCCAGTGGATTTGTCAATCACTGCAAATGCCAAACGGTCTGGCGTATCCGAAGCTTTTTGAATGTATGCTGTGACGTTTTCAGGCTCAGGCACTGAAGTCAACGCAATTTCCTATAAATTGCCATCTTGATAAGCCGCTTGCAAATCCGAAGTGTGCTCCATCGATAATGGCTCAAGACGGATTAGTTCGCTTTCTAAAACGACAGAATTGATAAGATTCTTTACCATGATAGTCTCATATCCAAATAAGATGATGCTGGTACAAGGCAGACGAGCGACAATGTATAAGTAATACTTTGAGCGAGTCTAACACCGTACCAGCATAATTATTTGCAGGATATGACAGCATTAGCATGCAAATCTTGCAGTTTATACACATCAAACGGCAGTTCAATGGCATACGACTTACAAATAGCATCAGCTGCCCCAAGCGTCGTCACATAAAACACCTTATTTTGTAAGGCATTACGACGGATTGAGAATGAATCCTCTTGAGCTTGCTTGCCTTCCGTGGTGTTAATAATCAGGTCAATTTGCCCATTTTTTAACGCATCGACAACGTGCGGGCGACCTTCGGTGACTTTATTGATTTGTTTGCATTCAATGCCTTGCTCGCTTAGGTATTTCTGCGTGCCTGTAGTAGCAACCAGCTTAAAGCCATAATCCAATAATTGTTTGGCAATGAGCGGTAAATTCGGTTTGTCGCTGTCACGCACGGATAAAAATACCGTTTTGCTCTCGCCCTGTTTTGGCAAGCCTGGCAGACGTTCATTACTGGCGATAATGCCTTTATAATACGCTTCCCCGAAAGTTTTGCCCACGCCCATCACCTCGCCTGTCGATTTCATTTCAGGGCTTAAGATGGGGTCAACCCCGGGGAATTTGGCAAACGGGAATCCTGCTTCTTTAACTGCATAAAAGGTGGTTTTAACTTCTTTATTAAAATTTTGTTCGTCAAGGGTTTTGCCCGCCATACAACGTGCCGCCACTTGAGCCAATGACGTACCGATGGCTTTGGACACAAAGGGCACGGTGCGAGACGCACGAGGATTGACTTCTAAGATATAAACCGTGCCGTCTTTGACCGCAAATTGCACATTCATCAAACCGACCACGCCCAGCTCTTTCGCCATGGCGATGGTTTGCTCGCGCATTACGTTGCAGATGTCATCACCCAAAGAGTAGGGCGGAATGGAACATGCCGAGTCGCCAGAATGCACGCCTGCTTGCTCGATGTGTTGCATGATACCGCCAATCACCACGTCTTTGCCATCACTAACGCAATCTACGTCCACTTCAATCGCATCATCTAAAAAACGATCAAGCAACACAGGGGCTTCATTTGACGCCTGTACTGCCGTGCGTAAATAGTGTTTGAGTTCATTCTCGTTATAAACAATTTCCATCGCTCGACCGCCTAAAACGTATGACGGACGCACCACCAGCGGATAGCCTACGTCTTTGGCTTTAAGCAAACCATCTTCAAAACTGGTTGCCAAGGCATTGGGCGGCTGCGTGAGGTTTAATTGCTCGATCATGTGCTGAAAGCGTTCACGGTCTTCGGCACGGTCAATGGCATCGGGCGATGTGCCTATGATGTTCACGCCTGCGGATTCCAACGCTCGAGCTAATTTAAGTGGCGTTTGTCCGCCATATTGCACAATCACCCCATCAGGCTGTTCCACCCGTACGATTTCTAGCACGTCCTCAAGTGTGATCGGCTCAAAATACAAACGATCCGAGGTGTCATAGTCAGTAGAGACGGTTTCGGGATTACAATTAACCATGATGGTTTCATAGCCGTCGGCTCGCATGGCAAGGGCGGCATGGACGCAGCAATAATCAAACTCAATGCCTTGTCCGATACGGTTTGGACCGCCACCGATGACCATGATTTTTTTATTGTCGGTCGGGTTGGCTTCGCTTTCCTCATCATAGCTGGAATACATATAAGCAGTAGATGTAGCAAATTCAGCGGCACAAGTATCGACACGTTTATACACAGGATATACGCCCATGTCCCAGCGTTTTTTACGCAATTGTTTTTGGGACACGCCCAATAAATTGGCAAGGCGTAAATCCGAAAAGCCTTTACGTTTGAAGCGTCGCAAATTGTCTGCCGTTAATCCGCCAAAGCCTAATGATTTGATTTGTGATTCGCTGACGACGATGTCGGCAATCTGCACCAAAAACCAACGGTCAATCTTGGTTAAGTTAAAAACCTCGTCCACGCTCATGCCAAAACGGAACGCATCGGCAACATAGAAAATTCGCTCAGGCGTGGGCACGGTCAGACGATTTTTGATGTCTGACTTCACCGTATCTGGGCTGATTTTGCCGTCTTCTAACCCTTTAAAGTCAATTTGTTCATCAAAGCCTGTCGCACAAATTTCAAGCCCTCGCAACGCCTTTTGCATCGACTCTTGGAAGTTACGGCCAATCGCCATCACCTCACCCACAGACTTCATTTGTGTGGACAAAATATTTTCGGCTTGCGGGAATTTTTCAAAGTTAAAGCGGGGGATTTTTGTGACCACATAATCTATCGACGGCTCAAAACTGGCAGGCGTTTTACCCCCAGTGAGGTCGTTTTGTAACTCGTCTAAAGTGTAACCCACTGCCAATTTTGCAGCGATTTTGGCAATCGGGAAGCCTGTTGCTTTTGATGCCAATGCTGACGAGCGAGACACCCGAGGGTTCATCTCAATCACCACCATGCGTCCCGTATCAGGATTTATGCCAAACTGCA
>JAAXIL010000189.1 GCA_012270355.1 Psychrobacter sp. | reverse complement strand
CTTTTATAGTGGGGGGGACTGAGCACTTAGTCTCGCATGTGCGATGGACGGTCGGTTTTAATAAGTACAATTCGGGAATATTTTGGCGGTCATGCCTTAACCCAACTTGGCTTCGCTTCAAGTTCGGCATTAGGCTTTGTCACCTCATCCACACCCGTGCATCGTGAACGAGTTGAGCAAGGGGCAAGCCTCATGCGGGTTGCTGACTGTCATGTTCGGCTTGGACATTTTGAATGGATTGCCAACTTCGCTCCTGATTTATTAAGCGAATTTACGGAATATGCCATCCAGACTTATTACCCTGAGATTTCGCCTTCTGCTGAGTCGTTATCAACGTTTGTGCACAGTGTCATCACTCGCACGGCAAAACTAATTGCGGACTGGCAGTTGGTCGGTTTTGCCCACGGGGTCATGAACACCGACAACTTATCCATCACAGGCTCGACGTTGGATTATGGACCTTTTGGCATGATGGAACGATTTAACCCCATGTGGATAAATAACCATTCTGACCATTCGGGACGTTACACCTATCAAAATCAACCTGCCATTGGGCTTTGGAACTTGCAGGTTTGGACCCGCCATTTGGCGGTGCTGAAAGGTAAAACTTTATTTGAGCATGCCATTACCGACGATGCCCAAGCCTTGATGACTCTGTTTGATGAGCACCTCGCAGACTACGAAACGGTATTTATAGAGCATTATCATCGAGGCATTTGCCAAAAATTAGGACTACCTTGGCAAGATGGCAACATGACGTTTAATAACGCCTCGTTAAATTTGGCGTTTGAATTTTTGGACATCTTGCAACAAAATAAACTCGACTACACCAACAGCTTTCGAGCGTTATTGGCGGTGGTCGCAAACGGATTTAAGATAGATACTGCCATAATCAAACTTAAACAAACCGATTTATCGCACGAGAATGAATTGCTGAATACGTTATGCAATGAGCTTGGTGAAGATGCAAGACAACTTTTTGACCAATGGCAAGAAAGTTACATCAGTCACATTGCTAATTATGGACATAACATCAAATATCCATCTGCTTCAAACGACGAAGCTCGCAATCAAAAGGACTATCATCCCACCTTTATACAAACCGTTATGATCATGCTTGCCAGCTCTAATCCCGTCTATGTCCTGCGTGGACAAATGGCACAAGTGGCGATTGAACAGGGCGAGGCTGGCGATTTTGCGGAAGTTGACCGCTTGTTTCGATTATTGACTGATCCGTTTAACGTACAATCCATTGCCAAACTTGCCGACACCACACCGCCCACCAAAGATGCCCCGCCACTAGTTATCAGTTGTTCTTCTTAATGGTTTATTGATAATAATTGAGGGACGTTTCGCAATGTAATTTTGGCTGACGTTGCGTGGGTTTTATAGTATGATTTCGCCTAAAATTTTTTCTTACTTTCACTTTCTTTTCATTTCATAACATTAAAACGGTTTTTATGATGAACCCTACCCCCGCCAATCAGCCACATGGTGTCGAACTTAACGAAACTAGCAAGCTACCCACTGCTAACATGAGCCAAGAGCAATTTGAGCAGTCTGCTCTGCACTATCATGCCAATCCTAGTCCAGGCAAAATTTCTGTGACACCGTCTAAGCAGTTGGCAAACCAACGTGACCTGGCGTTAGCCTATTCGCCTGGGGTCGCTGTACCGTGTTTAGAAATTGAAAAAGACCCAAAGCTTGCCGCCAAATATACGGCTCGAAGCAACCTCGTGGGCGTGGTTACGAATGGCACCGCAGTGCTCGGCTTGGGTGACATTGGTCCATTGGCTTCCAAACCTGTGATGGAAGGTAAAGGCGTGTTGTTCAAAAAGTTTGCGGGTATTGATGTGTTCGACATTGAAGTCGCTCAAAATGACCCTGACAAATTTATCGAAGCCGTTGCTGCCCTTGAGCCAACCTTCGGCGGCATTAACCTTGAGGACATTAAGGCCCCAGAATGCTTTAAGATTGAGCGAGAGCTACGTGAACGCATGAACATTCCTGTGTTTCATGATGACCAGCATGGTACTTCCATCATTGTGGGGGCAGCCTTACTCAATGCGTTGCAACTAATTGGGAAAAAAATCGAAGACATTACCATTGTGTGTTCGGGAGCAGGGGCGGCAGCTATTTCATGCCTAGACTTGCTGTGTGCTTTGGGCGTAAATAAGGCTAATATTTTTGTATCGGATTCCCGTGGCATCATCTCGACCGCTCGAGATAATTTGGATGAATCTAAGCAACGATATGCCCGAGACACCTCCGCAAAATCCATTGATGAGGTCATTGATGGGGTGGACATGTTCTTAGGACTGTCTATGCCTGGCATTTTAACGCCTGATATGGTCGCCCGCATGGCTAAAGACCCAATCATTTTTGCCCTCGCTAACCCCACGCCCGAAATCATGCCCGAAGAGGCCCATGCCGTCCGAGATGACGTCATTATGGCAACGGGTCGTTCTGATTATCCCAATCAGGTCAATAACGCTTTGTGTTTCCCTTATATTTTCCGAGGGGCGTTGGACGTGGGAGCAACGACAGTCAACGAAGAGATGAAAATCGCTTGTGTCCATGCCATTGCTGCCATGGCACATGTCGAAGCCACCCCCACGCATGGGCAAAAAAGTGTGGATGAAGCCAAAAGCTTTGGTCGTGACTATCTAATTCCTGGTCCTTTAGAGCCTAATTTGATTATTGAGATTGCCCCTTCAGTTGCTAAAGCCGCGATGGACTCAGGCGTGGCGACATTGCCTATTGAAGACTTTAATGCCTATCGGCAAAAGCTTTCAGAGTTTGTCTATAACTCAGCATTTGTCATGAAACCTTTATTTGCTAAAGCCAAAGAGGATCCCAAACGTATCGCTTATTGCGAAGGGGAAGACCCGAACGTACTGCGAGCGGTGCAAGTAGTGGTGGATGAAGGTTTGGCGTATCCAGTTTTGGTTGGTCGCCCTGCCGTGATTGAATCGCAAATTGAAGCATTAGGGTTACGCTTGATTGCCGGCGAAAATATCGAAATCGTCAACCAAGACGATGATCCACGCTATAAAGACTATTGGCAGTTTTATTACGAAAAAACCAAGCGTAAAGGCGTCAGCATTGAACTTGCCCGCCGTGACGTGCGACGCAAAACCACGTTAATTGGTTCGCTACTTGTTGAAATGGGCGACGTGGATGGCATGATTTGTGGCACATTTAGCCACTACAGCTTGCACTTATCGTATATGCAAAATGTTATCGGCAAACTGGACGGCGTAAAAGATTTTTATGCCATGAATGCGGTGCTCATGCAAGACCGCAACATCTTTATTGCCGACACCTATGTGCATGAAGACCCAACTGCAGAGCAACTTGCTGAAATGACGGTGCTTGCCGTCGGGCAAATGCGTCGCTTCGGTATCATGCCTCGAGTCGCATTGGTATCGCATTCAAACTTTGGCACGTCTGACAGAGGCAGTGCCAAAAAGATGCAGAAAGTGCATCAGTTGCTGACTGACATGAACGTCGATTTTGAATTTGATGGTGAAATGCATGGTGACGCAGCTCTAGATGAGCGTATTCGCATGCATGATTTCCCTTCGAGTACGCTAAAAGGCTCGGCTAATTTGCTTATCATGCCCACTTTGGATGCCGCGAATATTGCGTTTAATTTACTTAAAACCGCCACCAATAGTGCGTCTATTGGTCCAATTTTGCTTGGGGCGAATAAGCCTGTACATATTCTCACCCCATCTGCAACGGCTCGCCGAGTGGTCAACATGACAGCTTTAGCGGTGACTGAAGCTCAGGATTTGGCTGAGAATTAAGTCATATTTTAATAAACCAAATGGCTTGGCAGTCGACTGTTGAGGCCTTTTTACATTTGGAAGCTAAGGTCTTAA
>JAAXIL010000111.1:12038-19458 GCA_012270355.1 Psychrobacter sp. | reverse complement strand
CTTTTGCTGGGTCATGGCATTCACCACGCGTTTGCTGGCCAATACTGCATCGGGAGAACGGTTGGCTAACTCCGACGACAATTCACTGGCATACGCCACAGGATTGTCACAAATGTGCGTTACCAATCCAAGGTTTTTTGCTTCCTCGCCGTCGATGGTGCGAGCGGTCATGGCAAGTTCTTTGAGAATGTCGGCATTTACAACGTGCAAAGCCGATTGGGTTAAACCCATGTCGGGGACTAAGCCCCATTTGGCTTCCATGATGGCAAGCTGGCAATCAGGAGTAGCGATGCGAATGTCACACGCCAACGCCAGTTGCAAGCCTGCTCCGATGCAATGCCCATGCATGCATGCAATAACTGGCACGGGCATATCCCGCCAAATCAGGCACACCTTTTGAAACAGGCTTTGTGCGGGCTTAACCAGTTCCCAAACGATGGATGCTCGCCCTTTAGGCTCGTTCAAATCAGCAAGGTCAATGCCGGCACAAAACGTGTCCCCTGCCCCCGTGATAATCACCGCTCGTATCGTTTTGTCTTTTTTAATCCAGCCCGCACAGTCAATCAATTCTCGCATCATGGCATAGCTCATGTCGTTTTTTTTGTCAGGGCGGTTTAGAGTGATGGTAGCAATATTATCGGTAATGGTGATAGCGAGTGTCTGATAATGGCTATCGTGCGTGTTTATTTTTTTTCGATGCAGTGGATTAAATGTCATGGGTAATGTTGGCATTGGTAATTCCTTTTTTATTGTTTCGTTTTTTAGGAAAATTTATTGATCATATCATTTTCCACGTCATATCGTTTTCTCTAGGGGTGTCGTCGGTTTCATGCTTTGATTTTTTGGTGGCTTTGACGTCATTGTGTGAGGCTCGTTCGCTCGCTTGTTCATCTATTTGCTGAACTATGACCTGTTGCAAATCTACCGCTTGTAAATTTTCTAAAGCCTCAATCAGGGCATGAAAATGCGGTTTAAGCATGGCCATTTGGGCCGGCGTGGTATGGGTGGGATTAAGCAAACATTTATCCTCAAACCGTTGGCTGGTTTCTCGCACTTGTGGCACACCTGTGTAGCGAGATGCTCCCAAAATGCGGTGGGAAATTTGAGCCAATCGTTCTCGGTCTGCGTCTGCCCATGCGTCGTTAAGGTCTTGCAATTCATCAGGGACGGTATTTTGCATCATGCTAAGCAACTGTTTGGCAAGTTCGGGTTTGTTTGCCGAACGGTTTAAGGCATCTTGCCAATCTATAATAAAATGAGGATTATCATCTAAATTATCTAAAACGGCATTCTCATCTTGGGTGGGCGATTCATGATTAGTGTTACCATCATTCACAGTTTTGGCAAGGTTTGACGATAAGTTAGATGCGTCGCTTGCATCGGTTATCGTCTTCGCTAATTCGGTATGCGGTAAGACTGATTCGCCATCACCAAGCCAACTTTGCAGAATTGTTAGAAGTTGCGGACGTCTAATCGGATTGACAAAGTAATCATCCAATCCCGATTGCAAAAGTTTTTCTTTTTCTTCTGCCAGTCCATGTGCCGACAAGGCGATAATGGGTAAATGTGGTGTATCGCTTGACCTACCGTGCTCGTCTTCGAGTTTGCGGATGTGTTGGGCGGTGTCATGCCCTGACATTTTGGGCATTTGGATGTCCATAAAGATCAAGTCAATATGAGGGGCTATTGTATTCGACTCAACCCCCGTGTGCATCAGTTGCGGACTGATTTTAGCAATGGCTTCCATGCCACTGCTGGCAGTCAACACGTGAATGCCAAGCTCACCAAGCAAGGCCTCAAGCACCAATAAATTAGGGGGATGATCGTCCACCGCCAACACCGTTTTGCCTTGCCATTGTGGGATTTGACTTGAGGCGATGGGACGTTTTTGCGTATCCATGAGCTGATAAATCAGCCGACGATCGAGCGGTTGATATAGCCCACTGGCATGATAGCGATTGAGCAAACTGGCATCCAACGCCACTTGATAGCCAAACATTGCCAGTTTGCCCTGATGATGCAGGCGGATTTGTTTGAGCAAAGCAAGCTGGTCGGCATGAGTTTTGGCAAAGTCAGCATCTATCACCACCCAATCGAAAGGCTGTTTGGTTTCTTTAAGGGTGTCGAGGGTGCCAGCAAGCGAGCTGGTTTGGATGACTTGAACGCCAGCATCCAGTAAGGGCTGCATGGATGCCATCAAGACGTTAAGGCTTGGCACATGACCCAACCATACCATGACCCGATAAGTCTCCCCTCCGCCAGTTTGTTCGCCAAATTCGCTGAGCACCGGCAATTGCCAAGGCGATGGCACGGTTTGTTGAGGTCGATTTGAGGCGTCGAGTTTGTCCAAATCATGAATGACGTCATCACTTGTGACGACGTCATGTGCCGTACAATCTTGCCCAGATGCAGGTTGCAAAGCAGGCAGGCTAAACCAAAATGTCGCCCCTTTGTGCGAGGTAACATTGGATGAATTGGCAGTTGGATTTGAGGCTTCATTATTATAAAAGCCAATTTGCCCGCCCATCATGCGGGTCAGCTGTTTGGAAATTACGAGTCCTAGCCCCGTGCCCCCATATTGACGTGTCACGGTGGGGTCACCTTGGCTAAAGCTCTTAAACAGTTTGGCTTGCATCTCTTTTGATATGCCCTGCCCTGAATCCTGCACGGCAATGGTAATCATATCTTGATGAGGACGGTTGCGCGACGTGTCATTTTCTGCTACCTCATCAAGACTAACCCGCACCACCACGTCCCCCGCATCGGTAAATTTAATGGCATTACCCACCAAATTGGTCAGTACCTGCTTGATGCGTAGCCCATCGCCGATGATGCAATGTGGCACGTCATCATAATACATGACCGCCATGCGTAAGCCTTTGTCATATGCGAGTGGCGAGAGCATATCGAGTACCTCATACACCGTCGCATACAGGTCGAGTTCGTGCCGATCGAGGGTCAGCTTGCCCGCTTCCATCTTAGAAAAGTCCAGCACGTCATTCACCAACGCAAGCAGATGGGCGGAGGATTTGCGGATGGTTTGCACATAACTGTCTTGCTCGGGGCTAAGTTTGCCATGCCGTGCTAGCAGGTTGATAAAACCGTCGATGCTATTGAGAGGTGTCCGGAGTTCGTGGCTGATGTTAGCCAAAAATGCCGATTTGGCTTGGCTGGTGCTGACCGCTTTATCCCTCGCCTCACGAATCAAAATGGTTTGCATTTCCATGTCATCAAAGGCAATTTGCAAGTCGTCTTCAGTCTGTTTGGCATGCGTGCGTAAGTCCTGAAACTGGGCGTGCAATCGACGAAACGCCATCGCCAAATCTTGTTGCAGTTGATTGAGTTCGCCTCGGGTATCGGCTTGAATCGGTTGATACAGGTTGTCGGCGGTTAATTTTTGCAGATGTAATCGCAGGTCATACACAGGGGATACCCAACGACGGCTGTAGCTACTGATGCCGAGCAGTAGCATGAGCATGGTAAACAATCCTGTAAAAATAACCGCCATCCATACTTTCAGACGGGCAATGGTAAGTGGCTCGTCGTCCATATCCACAAATAGCCAATACGGCTCACCCCCCACTTCTGCAAAGCGGTGTCCGTATGCCGTGCCGTATTTGGTTGCTACACCCGCCACAAAATCTCGAGTTGGAATGATGTTATCCCAATCCGCTTGCTCCGAGCCTCGCCACGAAATTGCATCAGGAAAATTTAGCGTGGTGCCCGTCGTTTCATCCATCACTGAATTAACGCTATTATTTACATCAATAGCAATGTCCGACACCAACACATTGCCTTCAGCATCCAACACCGCCACGCCCCGCACGTGCTGATCGTTATTCATGCTCGCAAGCGTCGTAGCAAAATCGTGGCGAATTGCCAATAAACGCTCGTGAGCATTTTGGCTTAGGTCTTGGCGTTGATTTTGCGATTGAGTGTGGGCGAGTCGCTGGGATGCCACCAATTTTGGCAACAAGCTCTCTATAGTTGGCTCATAGCGAATCAAAGCGGCAGTGGCTAATGCTTGTTGCTCAGAGCGGATGGCGGTTTCGGTTTCTCGAAACACCAGCGTCGCTCCCACGCTGGCGAGCACCGCAATGGGCACAAAAACCATGATGACCAATTGAGCGTAAGCACTCGTTAAGCTAAAGCGTTGTTTTTGCATGGCTAACTTTTGCAGCGACTGGGTTCAATATTTATGGCGTGAACGTAGGGCTCAATACATGAACCTACTACATTTAAGTGTAGCAGGTTTTGGCGATGAGTTGAGATGGGTTAAATTATTTATGTGCGTGCTTAAAGTGCTATAATTTTTCAAACTCATCATCTTTATTTATTTATGGCAAATCAACCTACCTCACATCTCTACCCCACCCTTGATGATTATGTCGGCAATACGCCCCTTGTGCAACTGACCCGCTTGCCAAAACTTGAGGGCATTGCCGACACCGTCACATTGCTTGCCAAACTTGAAGGCAATAACCCTGCCAGTTCGGTCAAAGACCGTGCAGCCCTTAGCATGATAAACGAAGCAGAAAAACGGGGTGACATTCAGCCTGGCGATACCTTAATTGAAGCGACCAGTGGCAATACGGGCATCGCCTTGGCGATGGTAGCGGCGATGCGGGGCTATAACATGATGCTTTTGATGCCCACTGACTCAACACAAGAACGCAAAGATGCAATGCGGGCGTATGGGGCAACCTTGATTGAGGTGGATGAAGGCATTGAAGCGGCTCGTGATGAGGCACTGCAAATGCAAGCCGACGGCAAAGGGTTGGTGCTCAATCAATTCGCCAACACCGATAACCGACTCGCTCACTATCGCACCACAGGACCTGAACTTTGGCAACAAACAAATGGTCGCATCACGCACTTTGTCAGCTCGATGGGCACAACGGGCACGATTTCGGGCACGGGAAGATTCCTAAAAGAGCAAAATCAGGACATTCAAATTATCGGCTTGCAACCCGATGATGACGCCAGCATTGCGGGCATTCGCAAATGGTCGCCCGATTATCGCCCCGAGATTTTTGATGGCAGTGTAATTGACCGCATCATTGACATTGACCAAAAGGATGCCGAAGAATATATGCGTCGTCTTGCTCGCACCGAAGGCATTTTAGCAGGCGTGTCATCGGGAGCGGCAACGTGGGCGGCGTTGCAAATCGCTAAAGAGGTGCAAGCGAGCCAGCCTGATGCGGTGATTGCATTTATTGTGTGTGACAGGGGCGATCGGTATTTATCGACGGGATTGTTTGGTGAATGATTTTGGCGAATAACATGGCAAATTCTTCTACCCCGCCCCCCATCCTTGTATTCGATATTGAAACCGTGCCCGATATTGCTACGGGCAGACGCTTGCATCCGAGTCTTGCCGATTTGTCCGATACCGATGCCGAGCAAGCAATGGTAGCATTGCGGTTACAAGAGTCAGACAGTCAGTTTATGCGTCTGCCCCTGCATAAGATTGCTTGCCTATCGTTTTTGTGGATAGACCCAAGCAAGGTAGGCGTAGAAAAATTTTCGCTTAAAAGTTTATCGCTCCAAGATAAAAGCGAAGCCGATATTCTATCCACATTTTTTCGGGCGTTCGACAAACAGCCGAATTTGGTCAGTTGGAATGGATCGGGCTTTGATTTACCTGTCATTCTTTACCGAGCCATGCACCATAAACTCACCGCCCCTGCCCTGCTCGATGAGACGGGCAATGGTCGCAAATATAACAACTATCTTAACCGCTATCACGAGCGTCATTTAGACTTGATGGACAAGCTCACATTGTTCACAGGCTTCACCCGTCAACCCCTAGAACTAGTATCTACACTGGGCGGTTATGCAGTTAAGCAAGATTGCTAATGTTCAAAAATGTAAGCCTCTCAGGTAGCGGACTTGGTGCGGGCAGGTGACTGGCAAACCTTAACCACTTATTGCGAGGGCGATGTTCTCAACACATGGCTCGTGTATCTGCGTTGGCAACGCTTAACGGGAGCGATGTCGCCTGAGACTTGCGATGCTTTTGAATCAGACACGCTAAGTTATCTTAAAACGATACAAAATAGCGATGGTCAGCCACGTCATCAAGCATTTTTATAGTCGTGACAGTCGGTTACCCTTTTCATTTATGTTCTTCACAATCATTCCTTCCATTTTTTGTTGTTAAAATTTCAGGTCAGTATCTATGTCAATTACCCCTCAACCTTATCAACACATTCAAACCATCGGCATTTTGGGTGGTGGTCAGCTTGGCATGATGCTGGCTGAATCTGCCATGCAATTGGGTTATACCTGCATCTTTTTAGAAGACTCGCCTAACTGCCCTGCCTCACGCTATGGCAAGGTTTATAGCACTCAGCAGTTAGCTGATTTTGCTAAACATGCCGATGTGTTTACGCTTGAGTTTGAAAACACGCCTGTTAAAACGTGCGAATGGCTTGCCTCGCTCTCGCAAAACGTTGATAGCGGTTCTTTCAATAATCATTCTTTTAATAGCGATGATGGAAAAAAATTTGGCATGTTTCCGCCCCCGCAAGCTCTCGAGGTGGCTCAAGATCGCCTAAAAGAAAAGACGCTATTTAATCAGCTTGGCATCGCTACCGTGCCATTTAGAGCCGTGGACAATTTAAACGAGCTAAAAACAGCGTGTGATGAACTGGGTTTGCCACTGGTGCTAAAAACCAGTCGGGGCGGTTACGACGGTAAAGGGCAATTTGTCATTCAAGATCGGGCAGACATAGAAACGGCATGGCGTGAGCTTGGCGGAGCGGTCACGGGCGATGGCAATCTGACTTCAACCCCTGCCCCATTGATTGCAGAAGGTTTTATTGACTTTAGCCGAGAAGTATCGCTCATCGCCACTCGGGGTCAGGATGGGCAAATACGGTGCTTTGATTTGGTGGAAAATGATCATCATCAAGGCATTCTTGCTACTACCCGAGCCCCTGCGGTCGGGGCAAGCCATTTGCAAGCATTGGCAGAATCGGCAATCACCACATTGATGACGCATTTGGATTACGTCGGCACATTGACGCTTGAGTTATTCGTCAGTAAGGATGGCGACGGCAAAGACACTTTGCTTGCCAATGAGATTGCCCCACGCGTACACAATTCGGGTCATTTTAGTATCGAAGGGGCAGTCACCAGCCAGTTTGAAAATCACATTCGGGCGGTGGTGGGCTTACCACTTGGCGATACGGATAACGTGCATCCGAGCATCATGGTGAATGTTTTGGGCGAATACCCCGACCTTGCCGAGGTGCTAAGCATAGATGGTGTGCATTATCACACCTACCATAAAGAAGAGCGAGAAAATCGCAAAATCGCCCATTTAACTCTAATGCCAAACGATGTTGCAAATTTGGAGGCGACGCTACACAACGTGGTAGCGGTCTTGCCCAATAAAATGGGCTTAGATGCTTAA
>JAAXIL010000111.1:0-11938 GCA_012270355.1 Psychrobacter sp. | reverse complement strand
AAATGGGCTTAGATGCTTAATAGGATAGATGCTTGAAAGGTTGTAAGGAGTAACCATGCAAATTTGGATTGATGCCGATGCCTGTCCCGTGGTCGCCAAAGACCTCATCATCAAAACCGCCATTCGCACCGAAATTCTGGCGATTTTTGTTGCCAACCAGTCCATTAAGCTCAGAAAGTCGCCTTGGGTAAACATGGCAGTAGTCGGGCAAGGCTTCGACGTGGCAGACGATTATATTGCCGATAATGTGCAGGCAGGGGATTTGGTGATTACTGCAGACATTCCGCTGGCGGATGCGGTCATCACAAACGGCGGTAAAGTGCTTACCCCGCATGGTGTGGAATACACCAAAGACAACATTAAGCAAAAGCTCAATGCCCGAGATTTTATGGACACCATGCGAGGCTCAGGACTGCTTGACCCAAGTGAGATGGGCGGACAAAAGCCGTATGGTGATAAAGACAAAAAAGCCCTTGCCGATGGGCTAAATCGGTTGGTTCGCTAAAAGATGTAACGGTATAGCAATCATAAAAAAACGCCTTCAATCGAAGGCGTTTTTTTAACTCTAGCGAACGCTAAACCCGTTCAATGATGGTCGCAATGCCCTGACCCAACCCAATACACATGGTCGCCAAACCAATTTGCGTGTCCATTTGTTCCATGGCGTTCAGTAGCGTTACGGTAATGCGAGCACCCGAACAGCCGAGCGGATGCCCAAGAGCAATCGCCCCACCATTAACGTTGATGATGTCCATCTTGTCGCTCAAGCCAAGATTTTTAATCACCGCCAAGCTTTGAGCCGCAAAGGCTTCGTTCAGCTCAATGGTTTGCATGTCCTCAAGGCTCATGCCCGCCCGTTTCAGGGCTTTTTGCGTGGCAGGCACAGGACCATAGCCCATAATCGCCGCATCACAACCCGCAATCGCCATGCCACGAATGCGAGCACGAGGCTTCAAGCCTTGAGCTTTGGCTTGCTCTGCACTCATGATGAGCATCGCTGACGCACCATCTGACAACGCCGAAGAGGTTGCTGCCGTTACCGTACCATTGGCAGGGTCAAACACAGGACGCAATTTTGCCATCGACTCCATCGTCGCATCAGGACGAATCACTTCATCGACAGTACACAGCTTGAGATGACCGTTTTCGTCGTGTCCTTCAACACCGACGATTTCATTATCAAATCGACCTTCTTGTGTGGCTTCCCACGCACGACGATGCGATTCCAAACCAAACGCATCTTGCTCTTCACGAGTGATGCCATTCATGCGTCCAAGCATTTCTGCGGTCAAGCCCATCATGTAAGAGGCCTTGGCATAATGCTTCGAGGCTTCGGGGTTGATGTCGATGCCGTGCATCATCCCGACATGACCCATGTGCTCCACACCCCCAATGATAAAGGTGTTGCCCTGTCCTGTCATGATTTGAGCGGCAGCGGTATGAATTGCTTGCATGGATGAACCACACAAGCGGTTGACCGTCTGACCACCTGCCGTCTTAGGAATGTCGGCAAGCAAACCAATGTTACGACCAATGTTCATGCCTTGTTCAAGCGTTTGGTTAACACAGCCCCAAATCACATCTTCTACGTCTTTGGGGTCGAAGTCATTGCGTTCTACCAGTGCCCGCACCAATTCAGCCGACAGACTGTCTGCTCGGACATTACGGAACATACCATTTTTGGATTTGCCCATGGCACTACGCACGCCATCGACAATCACCACGTCTTTTGGACTTAAAGTTGTCATAATTTTTCCTTATCTTCTTGTCTTAACTCGTCATAGTTATAGCGTTATGCGTATCGGTTACCCGTAAAACGTCTCACCGTTTGCCGCCATGTCACGGATTTTTTGTGGGGCTTCATAGGCTTTGCCAAGATGGGCATACTTCTCGCACAAGGCAAGATAGTTGTCCAAGCCCATTTGGTCGATATAACGGCAAGGACCACCACGGAACGGTGGGAAACCAACGCCCATAATCATCGCCATGTCTGCCTCAGCGGGGGTTGCCACGATGTTGTCTTCTAGGCAACGTACCGTTTCGTTACAGAAAGCGAGCATCATGCGATCGATGATGGTTTGATCGTCAAATTCTTGTTTGTCGCTGTCCACAATGTCGTTAATCAACGCATAAGTGGCATCATCGGCGGTTTTCTTGGGCTTACCACGCTTATCTTTCTCATACTTGTAGAAGCCAACGCCATTTTTTTGACCCAAACGCTCATTTTCAAACAAGTGTTTGATTGCCCCTTTGTAATCAGGCTTCATGCGGTCAGGGAAACCTTCTGCCATGACTTCTGCACCGTGAACGCCTGTGTCCAAGCCGACCACGTCGATGAGGTAGGCAGGACCCATTGGCCAGCCAAATTTTTCCATGACTTTGTCTACATGCGTAAAATCTGCTCCTTGCTTGATGAGCAAATCAAACGCTCCAAAGTATGGGAACAACACACGGTTGACCAAAAATCCTGGGCAGTCATTGACCACAACGGGCGTTTTGCCCATTTTTTGGGCAAGGGCAACCGTCGTCGCAATCGCTTCTTCGGATGACTTTTCACCACGAATGACCTCTACAAGTGGCATGCGATGCACCGGGTTAAAGAAGTGCATGCCAACAAAATTTTCTGGGCGATCTAAGGCTTCGGCAAGGAAAGTGATAGAAATAGTCGAGGTGTTTGAGGCTAGGATACAATTGTCTTTCACCAACCCTTCCACTTCTTTCAATACCGACTTTTTAACCTTCGGATTTTCGACCACCGCTTCAATCACGATGTCGGTCTCGCCAAAATCACCATAGTTCAGCGTTGGGCGGATACGACTTAAGGTTTCGCCCATTTGAGCGTTGGTCATTTTTTTGCGGTCAACTTGCTTGGCAAGTAGTTTGCTTGCCTCGCCCATGCCCAAATCAAGCTGTTCAGACTTGATGTCTTTCATGATGATGGGCAAGCCTTTGCTGGCAGCTTGATAGGCAATGCCACCACCCATGATGCCAGCACCGAGTACGGCAGCTTCATCAATGTCATGGGCTTGTTTGCTGTGCTGTTTTGCCAATTTTTTGACTTGTTGATCGGCTAAGAATACGCCCACCAAGGCTTCTGCTTGAGGGGTTTTTGCTGCTTTCGCAAACCCTTCTGCTTCGACTTCAATCGCCTTATCACGGGGCATATTGACGTGTTTTTCAATCGCTTCGATGGCAATTTTTGGCGAGGGGTATTGTTTTGGATTGGCTTTAGCAAAAATTGCCCCTTTGGCAGAGTTAAACGCCATGGTTTGCTCAAGCTGATTTAATAGCACTGGGTTAAGCTTTTCTTCCCGTTTGGCTTGCCAGTCAAGCTCGCCTGAGATGCACTTTTTCACTAAATCAACCGCTGCATTTTGCAAGTCATCTTGAGCGACAACGGCATCAACCAACCCAAGTTTCAAAGCTTGGTTAGGTTTTTGAGCCTTGCCTGTGGCAATAAGCTCTAACGCATTGTCGATGCCGATGATGCGTGGGGTACGTACACTGCCGCCAAAACCTGGGAAAATGCCAAGCTGGGTTTCAGGCAAGCCGATTTGAGCTTTATCGCCCATGACACGGTATTCACATACTAACGTCATTTCACAGCCACCGCCTAGTGCCGCTCCATTGATGGCAGCCACTTTTGGAAATGGCAGGTCTTCAAAGCGGTTGAATACGTCGTTGATGTCGACAATCCACTCTTTAATGTCGTCTTCGTCTTTTTTAAAGGACTCAACAAATTCGGTGATATCCGCTCCAGCGATGAACACGCCTTTGCCTGAGGTCACAATCAAACCTTTCACGTCGTCCGCTTTTTCTAGGGCAGACACCACTTCAGCAAATTGTTTATTGGTTTCGGCATCAAATTTGTTGACGCTCTCGTTTTTGGCATCAAAATGCATATTGGCAATGCCGTCATCCAACATGGACACGGAAATGCGGTCGCCTTGATAGTCCATAAAGTACTCCTTACGGTTGTTATGGTTTATACATGGTTTATAGAGACGTTCGGCTCGGCAGGTGTTGCCCAACCGAGAAACCGACTTAAGTGTAATGGGATTTGATGCTTAGGGCAATGACTGCTCCGCCCATTCACATCTCCTTGACGTTTGAGTTTTGTTAGTGAAGGATTGACGCACACACTAAATAACCGCTTCAACGCAATTTTATTTACCAAAATCAGCCCGTAATCAAGGTATAATTAAGGTCTAGCGAATCCATGTCATACTTGTTATTCGCCCTTTATATATAAATTAAGTAACCTCTAAGCCATGTCCACTCTTTTTGCCTCTAACCCTCAATTTATAGCGTTACAACGGCTTGTGTCTGAAACGTTAGAGCAAGACATTGCGACACTGCTCCACCATGCCAATTTGCCCTCTTCGCTGTTTGAAGCGTGTACCTATGCGTTGAGCGATGGCAAACGGGTACGCCCCTTGCTTGTGGCATCGGCGTGGCTGACGGTCAAAAACAATCCAAACTCAAATCCAAGTTCAAATATAGAAACAAGAACAAGTTTTTCTTCAGATCCACAAACTGATACTGATACCACAACCATCGCTACCATAAACAGCCTGCCTAGTTCGGTCAGGCGAGCCATGCTGGCGGTAGAGTGTTTGCACGCTTATTCGCTGATTCATGACGATTTGCCGTGTATGGATGATGACGATTTAAGGCGAGGCAAGCCGACGTGTCATGTCAAATTTGGCGAAGCAACTGCCTTACTTGCAGGCGATGTGTTGCAGACGTTAGCTTTCGAGGTACTGACGTTTGAAATGCTGACCGCCGACCTGCCCACGTTTGAACCAATAGATGATGCCTTAAGCCAACGATTACACACCACCTTCGCCCCCCGAGCCCGTCGTATGGTAGCGGGTCAAATGCGGGACTTGTTGGCAGAAAATCAATCTGTCAGTCAGACCGAGCTTGAAACCATTCATCGAGATAAAACAGGGGCGTTGATTGAAGCGAGTGTGCTCATGGGCGGGATTTGTGGAGATGCCAGTCTAACCAACCTTTCGAAGCTTGAGCAATTTGGGGCAAGCATTGGGCTTGCATTTCAAGTGCAAGACGATGTGCTCGATGTGACCGCTGACACCGAAACGCTCGGCAAACGGGCAGGCAGTGATGACAAGTTGGCAAAATCAACGTATGTCACGCTGTTGGGTGTCGAGAATGCCAAACAATATGCTGAAGGTTTATTTGCTGAAGCAACCGACGCATTGGCAACCACGTTTCACTCGCAGTCCATGCTAGAACAACTGGCAAGTTGGTTATGGCAACGTAAGTTTTAACCATTTTTTATTGGTTTGAGATTTGATTTTAAGACAATTGTTTAGGATAAAACCTTGCTCAGTTCACCGCACAAAGTCTTGCTGATGTCTACCCTGTTCGCCGCAGGGGTTGTTGCCGTGCCCGCCTCTGCCGACAATATTTTCACGCCTATTTTGAAGGTATTAATGCCATCGGTGGTAGATAAGTCCATTAGTGAGGACAACTCAACCACTGACCTAGTAAATGACGACAACCTGAATCAAAATCAAGCTATCGAACCGCAATCAACCACCGCCACTCCCATAACCACCACTGACATAGACAAGGCAGTGACTTCGGGCGTGCTTACTTCGACAGTTAAAAATGACGCTGTATCAACTCAATCCACCGACGCTGGCGTTCGCATCAACTCTGCCCGCAATCGACCAAGTTTATATCAGGTCATGTACGCCGAATTTTTGCTCAATAGAGGCAACATTGACGAGGCGTTACGAATTTATAAAAGCGAAGCCTTTAAGCAAGATGCCACCACTGTGTTTGAGCGGGCATTAACCCTATCTATTCAATACGACACGCCTGATGAGGCGTTACGGTTTGCCAAAGCATGGCAGATACAAAATTCCGAGCATGTGCCAGCTCAATTTTTTGTGGCACATTTAGCACTTAAAGCTCTAGATTATGACACCGCAGGTGACACACTATCGCAAATTTTGCGAGACAATCCGCAAGCCGATTTGAATGAGATTTTAACAGGTATTTATCCTACCGCACCTGCCGATCAACGGGCGTTGCTGGCTACCTTGCAGGACTTACCCACCCGTGACAACCCCTCGCTTCTTGTCATGCAAGCTGGGTTATTGTCACAATTAAATCAGCCTGAACCTGCTTTGGTTGCCGTCAGCAATGCCTTGCGTCTTCAGCCCGACACTGTGCCATATATCACGTTAAAAGCGGACATTATTCGCCAATTGCAACCCCCAGAAGACGTGCTGGCATATATTAGTCAAGAACGTGCAAGATTGAGTGAAGAAAACCTATATCTATATGAAATTCGCTATCGGCTGACACTTGAGCAAACTTCTGAGGCATGGCACTTATTGGTTGAAGCAGATGACATTTTCGAGAACCCAGAAATCACTTTGTTAGCATCACTCGTTAGCTTAGATCTCGAAGCGTATGATAAAGCTGACGAATTGCTGGCAAACTTGGCATCTAATCCAGCCTATCTTGATCAAGCCTATTATTACTTAGGCATTAGCCACGAGCGGCAAGGCAAGTTAGACTCCGCAAAACGATTTTTTGCCAAAGTGATGCGAGAGGATTTGGTACTCGATGCCAGACAAAAATTGGTGGCATTGCAACTGCTACAAAACGACCCTGAATCAGCACTGGCAACTTTGCAAACCTTGACCCAACAATTCCCAGTTTATGCCCCAGACAGTGCGGTATTGCAGGCCGATATTTTACGGCAACAAGGCAAGCAAGATGAGGCATTGCAACTGCTACAAACCACGGCCGAACGTTTCCCCGATGACCTCAAACTGCTCTTTGCTGAAGCACAATTGCTTGATAACGATACGGATGCGGGACAAAAACGAGCGGTGCTTAATCATCTCATTGAGCTTGATCCTGAGAATTTCACCCATCAAATCGCCTACGCCAAATTTTTGTTTGCCCAGCAGGATGCAGGCGATGTGGCTCGCTCACTTTCAATAGCCAAGCGAGTGCTTGCCGTGCCGTTTAATGACCCAAACTTCCGTCAAATCAACTATTTGGATGCGTTAAACTTGACGATGGCAGATGCATTGGGGGACGAAAATTATGCGACGATCGTCGATACACTGCAACCCGTCTATGACCTGACACCAAATTTAGATACAGGTATCTTACTCATCCGAGCCTATCAGGGCATTGGCAGTAGTAACATGGTAAACGTACTACTCACTGATTTACAAAACCGCTTTGCTTTAGGACGATCCGACATCAATGATCGTTTGCAAGAATATTGATATCACCTGAAAATATGACCATACGTCCGGAACTAAAGATATGACTCTGGGTCAATTAAACTTTCTTTTTGTCTGATATTCTAACGCATTTGTTGCTTTTAGGATAACAACTTGCTTTAATAGCAAAATAAGTTTTTTTAAGTCAAACTTTTATTTGTCCGCAAAAGTTTTCGCAAAGGATATTGTTATGAACTTCCCTCACCTAAGCAAGTCTTTTAAGACATTCGCTGTCGCATCCGCATTAACAATGGTTTCTACTGCTCCGAGTGTGGCTGCTATCGAAATCGACGAAGAAGATTTTGGTCCATCCTATGACACCATGGTAGTGGATACGGTAGTTGGCAAACCGCTTGGCGTGGTTGCAGCGGTTGCAGGTACGGTTGCCTATGTGGTCAGCGCCCCTTTTGCGGCGGTGGGTGGCAATCTTGACCAATCGCAACAAAAATTGGTTGTTGAGCCTTGGGAAGCACTTCAACGTTGCTTAGGTTGCACGGTCGCTGAAGACAACTACTACAAATCACAAGCCATAAATGATAATGAAGTTCGTATTGTGGTGGATCAACCTTCTGAAATCATCATTAATACTGACGATAATGTGGTGGTCGTACCGCAATAAGTGCATGTCACTACTTAAAAAAAGCTAATTAAAAAAAAGCTAACCAATCGGTTAGCTTTTTTATTTATTTGAATAAATCCGGCAAAACTAACGGCTCAGTTTATCGCTGATTTCTCTAAGCAAAACCACTTCTTCTGAAGGCTCTTCAGGAGCAGCTTCGTCTTCACGGCGTAGCTTATTGATAAAACGCACCATCATAAAGATGATAAACGCTAAGATTAAGAAGTTAATGATGACTGTGATGAAGTTACCATACGCCAAGATTGGTACGCCCGCCTCTTGTAAGGCGTCATAGCTTCTTGCCACTCCCTCTGGAGCATCGCCAAGCATAATAAACATATTTTTGAAATCAATTTCACCGCCAAAGATGAAGGCCACCAAAGGCATAATAATATCTTTGACCAATGAATCCGTGATGGTTGCAAATGCACCACCAATGATGATACCAACTGCCAAATCCATCACATTGCCTTTTAGGGCAAATTCTTTAAATTCGGACATTAAACTCATAATAATTCCTCGAAAAATAATAGACGCTCAAGTGCCAAAAAAGACCGACAAATGTTGCCAGCCTTTAAGAACATAAACGAGCCAAATTGTGCCTTATTTTGGCTTATAACTAAAGTAATTTCCGATAAAAGACCAAAACTTTGCTTACTATCGGCACGTTAAATTAGACTATGCTTCTTTTTTACGACTTTCACGTTTCCGTTCGCTTTCGGTCAAATACTTTTTACGAATACGGACCGATTTTGGCGTGACTTCAACAAGCTCATCGTCTTCAATAAACTCAAGAGCTTGTTCTAGCGTAAGTTTGATGGCAGGTGTGAGCGTTAAAGCATCATCTGTACCACTGGCACGCACATTGGTAAGCTGTTTGGCAGTGGTTGGGTTGACGACCATGTCGTCACTGCGAGAGTTAATGCCGACAATCATGCCTTCATATACTTCAAGTTGTGGCTCGGCAAATAGCTTGCCTCGTTTTTGCAAATTAAACAATGCATAGCCCAAACAAGTGCCATTGGTCATGGAAATGAGTACCCCATTGTTGCGTCCGCCCACGTCACCCAATTTCTGCTCGCCGTAATGCGAGAAGCTGGATGTAATGATGCCTGTGCCAGACGTCATGGTCATGAACTCCGAGCGAAAGCCAATCAAGCCTCGTGCTGGCATTACCGCTTCAATCCGCATCCGACCTTTGCCATCGAGTTGCATGTCGGTCATCTCGCCTTTACGTAAACCGACCTGCTCCATCACCGCCCCTTGATGCTCCTCTTCGATATCAAAAATGACATTTTCATACGGCTCTTGCAGTTGTCCATCTACCTCTTTTACGATAACCTCGGGGCGAGATACACCAAGCTCATAACCCTCCCGACGCATATTTTCAATCAATACAGATAAATGCAACTCACCACGTCCCGACACTTTAAATTTTTCAGCCGATTCGGTATCTTCGACACGCAATGCCACATTATGAATCAACTCTCTATCCAAACGCTCACGAATGTTTCGTGAAGTGACAAACTTGCCTTCTTTACCCGCAAACGGCGAATTGTTCACCTGAAAGGTCATTGAGACGGTTGGTTCATCCACGCTAAGCGGTGGCAGGGCTTCGACATTATTTGGGTCACAGATGGTATCTGAAATGTTCAAATCGTCTAAACCTGTAATACACACTATGTCACCCGCTTGAGCCGAATCAACATCAACCCGATCCAAACCGTGATAGCCCATAATCTTCAAGATACGACCGTTACGGGTTTTGCCGTCTTTGTCAATTACAGTCACGGGAGTATTGGTTTTGACTTGTCCTCGCTCGATGCGTCCAATACCAATGACACCAACAAAGCTGTTGTAGTCTAGGCTTGAGATCTGCATGCGGAATGGACCGTCGACATCTACCTGGGGTGGCTCAACCACGTTCACAATGGTTTCAAATAGCGGCGTCATATCATCTGCTAGATCGTCTGCCTCTAATCCAGCGACGCCATTCAAAGCTGATGCATAAACAATTGGAAAATCTAATTGCTCATCTGTTGCTCCGAGATTATCGAATAAATCAAACACTTGATCCATGACCCAATCAGGACGAGAGCCAGGACGGTCAACCTTATTAATCACAACAATCGGTTTTAAACCCTGTTCAAATGCCTTTTGGGTGACAAATCGAGTTTGTGGCATTGGACCATCAACGGCATCCACGAGCAATAAGACGCAATCCACCATCGACATCACTCGCTCAACTTCGCCACCAAAGTCGGCGTGTCCTGGCGTGTCAACAATGTTAATGCGATATTCCACATCGTCTTTGGGGTTGTGCCATTTAATTGCCGTATTTTTAGCTAGGATAGTGATGCCTCGCTCTTGCTCGAGTGCATTAGAATCCATCACCCGCTCGCCCATATCGGCTCGTTCATCAAACGTGCCAGACTGGTGTAACAATTTATCGACCAGCGTCGTCTTACCATGGTCAACGTGAGCAATAATTGCAATATTGCGTAAATTTTCGATGCTATTTGGCGTATTGTTTGAGTTGTTGTCTGACATACAGATATCTTCTTAAGGCTTAGTTAAAGTATTTAATGAAAAGTATGGTTAAGTTTGTAAAGGGCTGGCAGTATAACACCTTTATATGTCATTGTTATGTGCAATAACTAATTTTTGAGCATAAAAAAAAGCCACCCGAAGGTGACTTTTTATTGCAAAAATCAATGAACGATTATTTACTGAACGTTCATGTCTTTGGTGATGTCAACAGTTGTTGTTTTATTACCAGTAATTACCGCATAAACACGACGGTTCATCGCACGACCTTCTTCAGTATCGTTATCAGCGATTGGACGGCTGTAACCATAACCAACTGTGCTTAGACGATTTGGTGCAACACCAAACTCGTTAGTTAGCATGTTCTTAACTGCTACTGCACGAGCTTCTGATAGACGCTGGTTATAAGCAGCAGATGGACCAGTTTTCGAAGCGTGACCTTCGATGCTTGCAGTTGCGTTAGGATACTCACGCATCTTCTCAGCAACTTTAGCGATTTCTGGCTTATACTGATCTTTGATGTTGGTCTTATCATTATCGAAGAAGACACGAAGTTCCATTTGCAGTTCTTCAATCTCTTCGCCTTGGATTGGGCAACCACGCTCATCAACTACCAAGTTCGTTGGAGTGTTAGGGCACTGATCTAATGAGTCAATCACACCATCACCATCGCTATCAACGTCTTCTTCGACAACGACAACTGGAGCTGGCTCAACACCTGGCACTGGCTCAACGGCAGGCGGTACAACTACTTGTGGTCCTAAGTGTCCGCCAAGAACAACTTCCAAACCAGCTAAGGCCATGCCTTCCCACCAGTTATTGTCGAAGTTGTGAATAGCACGAGCTTCACCACGTAGGCTAAGGGCATCATTAACCCGATACATCGCACCCAAACCTAGATTACCAATGGTGTCTTTAGTGCTGTCAACCATAGTTCCTGCAGGAACTTCTCCTACAGATGAGCCACTAATACCGTCATATGTCTCTTGATTTTCAACTTCAATTTTAGACTGACCTGCACCTACTAAAACGTAAGGACGGAATGCATTGTCACGATAAGTACCAAATTGATCGGTACCAATCAAGAAGTTACCAGAAATCATTTCCTGTTCAACATCGAAACGGTTAACACCCGCATCAGCTGAATCTTCAGAAGCTTCACCATTAGTATTACTTACGCCATATTCAACTTGGAACTGAGTCGAAGGTGTAAGTTCGATACCTAAAGCAGCACCAGTATACAAGCCACTTTCTTTAGCTACCCCACCGTTATCGTTACCCAAGTTGGGATCAATTACATTACCATCAGCATTTACATACAAGTCTTTACCAGTACGTAGTATTTCACGCTGTTTGTCATTAGTGTCATCAGCGTCGGTATAATGATAACCCAAAAGTAGTGGGCTCACAGTTACGCCAGCTTGGGCAGTCATTGGCAAAGCAACTGCAGCTGCCAAAGCCAAAGATAGTTTATTAAATTTCATAATTTCCT
>JAAXIL010000022.1 GCA_012270355.1 Psychrobacter sp. | reverse complement strand
GCTATGAGACCGCTTTAGAAACTGCGTCGGTCATCGCTGATTTTGACACACGACAAACGCAAATCACCGAACAAGTGAACACACTTGCCAGCGAGGTCAATGCCACGCCTATTATGCCAGCGGATTTACTCGATGAAGTGACGGCACTCGTGGATTTGCCTGTTGCACTCAGAGCTGAGTTTGAAGAACGGTTTTTAGCCGTTCCGCAAGAAGCACTCATCAAAACCATGCAAGCCGACCAAAAATATTTTTGCTTGACCGACAATGACGGCAAATTGTTGCCCTACTTTGTATTTATCAGCAACATCGACAGCTTGGATAAATCGCAAGTGATTTCGGGCAACGAAAAAGTGGTGCGTCCTCGCCTTGCCGATGCGGAATTTTTCTTTATGCAAGACCAAAAAAACCCCATATTTGCCCTCACCTAAAACCTCAAAACTCGAGTGTTCCAAGATAAACTTGGCACGAGTTGGGAAAAGGCGGAACGCATCGCCAAATTGTCGGCATTTATCGCCAGCACCTTAAAACAAGATGGCATCAATGAGTTTGCTGACATCAGTATCGAGGAAGTGACCCGAGCTGGCATCTTGGCAAAAGCCGACCTTGCCAGCACACTTGTGGGTGAGTTCCCCGAATTGCAAGGCATCGCAGGCACCTATTATGCCCGCCTAAATGATGAACCAACTGCTGTTGCCGATGCGATTGAACAGCAATATCTGCCCAAGTTTAGTGGCGATAAATTGCCGTCCACGCCCGTTGGCATTTGCCTTGCCTTGGCAGACCGCATCGACACGCTTGTGGGTATTTTTGGCATCGATGAAGCCCCGACAGGCTCAAAAGACCCGTTTAGTTTGCGTCGGGCATCGATTGGTGTGCTTCGGATTTTGATTGAAAAAGAATTGCCGTTAAATTTGGTGAGTTTGATTGAGCAAGCGATTCACAATTATCAAAGCCAACCTAATGAACAGGGCAATAAGATTTCTAAAATGGGCGATACGTTCACGGGTGTGATGGACTTTATTAACTCTCGCTACCGTGCCATGTACACCGAGCAAGGCGTGAGCATCGATACCATTCAAGCGGTGCAAGCCATCCATCCGCACATGCCCCTTGATTTTGACCAGCGTATCCATGCGGTGCAGGCTTTCCGTAATATGCCTGAAGCGGTCACCCTTGCCGAGCAAAACAAGCGGGTGGCAAACATTTTAGCCAAAGCCGATTTGCAGAGCACGAATGACGTCAACGTGGACGCAAGTCTGCTGAGTGAGCCTGCCGAAAAAGCCTTGTTTGAGGCGGTGCAATCGGCTCAAAATGACGTTGCCCCGATGCAAGAGACTGCCGATTATCAAGGCATCTTACAGCGACTGGCAAGGCTCGATACGCCCATTACCGAGTTCTTTGATAACGTGATGGTTAATGCCGAAGATGACGCACTCAAGCAAAATCGTTTGAATTTATTGTCGCAAGTGCGGGCGTTGTTTTTGCTCGTGGCGGATATTGGCGAACTACAAAATTAGTTGCAGGGCTCAGTTATTGAGGTGACAAGAAACCGTATGATTAAACCCATCAATCCCGACACATTAGCCGACATTTTGCCTCTTATTCGAGCTTATCAAACCTCAAAGAATGGGACGCAAGTAGTGGTAAATGAGGACGATGCTCAAATTCACGCCTTTTTTGCCAAATTTGGCGAAGACAGTCCAATTGGGTGTCAATTTGCTTATTATGTAGATGGCACTGTAGATGACGGCGATAGCCAAGCCGTTGCCTTTGCGACGGTGGTGTTTAGCGTCGATTCTGTGAATTTGTGCAAAGTGGCGGTGCTTGATGCGTTGTATGTGGCGAAAAGTCACCAATGCAAAGGGATTGCCCGCAAGCTCATCGAGCATTGCCACGCTTATTCGAAAACGCAAGGGGCGGTGCGGTTGCAATGGCTCGCCAAACAAGACGATCACACGTTTGAAACGGTGTACGATCGCTTGGATACGCAAAAAAGTGAGTGGGTGTCGTATCGCTATGAATAGCGTTTATCTTGTCGCCTTTAGTTAGTCGTCAGACGTGTCTAGCCTATTGTCAAAGACCGATTGAAGCATTACCTTCCGTCTGTGGATAGTAGGCGGCATTTTGGTTTGCGACAATGAAACGTTATCGATGAAATTCCTCATAAAACGCAACCTCGTCCACAGGCGTGACGAAGTGACGAATCTCGGGCTCAACAATGCCAACGGTTTGCGGATTTAGGCGGACAGTTTCCCGCTCTCGCCGTTCATCATCAATGGTATAATCCATCTCGCCTGACACCACATGAATCACGCCCCAGGTGCCTGCTTTGGTGTCGTGATGCGACGTGAGGGCATCGGGGACGGTTTCATGCGTGAAGACTTTGGTTTTTTTGTATGCCGTGACGTTTTCGGGTAATGACTTCATCTTATTTCCCTTTTATAGCATTGATTCAGTTTTATTAGTCATTATGTATGGCATTAGGGGGGCTCGCAAGTCTCGCCCTATAACCGTAACCATAAAAAACTAGCCCTAGAGCAACCGCAAATTATCAGCAATACGTTGACACGGATACCATGACCAATACCACACCCCTAGCCCAACGCCTTCGCCCCAAAACCTTAACTGAGGTCATTGGTCAAACGCATCTGCTTGGTGACAACGCACCGCTCACCCGATTTGTGCAATCTGGGCATTTGCCGTCGCTGATTTTGCATGGCGAGGCAGGCATTGGCAAAACGACCATCGCCATGCTTCTTGCTGATGCCGTGGGGCGTGAGTTTCGTCCGCTCTCTGCCATCAACTCAAACGTCAAAGAGCTTAGGGAAATCCTAAAAAAAGACGATGGCTTATTCACCAGCTCGCCTGTGGTATTTATTGATGAAATTCACCGTTTTAACAAAGCCCAGCAGGATGCGTTGCTCGGGGCGGTGGAAGCAGGCGACATTACGCTGATTGGGGCGACTACCGAAAATCCATCGTTTAGCGTCAATAACGCCTTGCTGTCACGCTGTCAAGTGTATCGCCTTGAGCCATTAGACGATAATCAAATGAGGCAACTGCTCACACGAGCATTAAGGACAGATGATGTGCTTGCAAACCTGCCCATCGAACTTACCGACGAGGCACAAACCGATATCATCAAGCTGGCTCATGGCGACGCCCGCAAAGCATTGAACTTATTAG
Organism: Psychrobacter sp.; assembly: GCA_012270355.1. Taxonomy (GTDB): domain Bacteria; phylum Pseudomonadota; class Gammaproteobacteria; order Pseudomonadales; family Moraxellaceae; genus Psychrobacter. Next base: position 732 of record JAAXIL010000022.1, on the reverse strand, counting down.
AAATGAGCGTGCAAGCGTCAGACACGTCGGCAAAGCAGGTGATGATTGACTCAGACGTGCTTGCCAGCGTTGCTCAGACCGCCCTCACTCGCTACGACAAAGACGGCGACCAACATTATGACATCATCTCCGCCATGATTAAATCGGTGCGTGGGTCTGACCCTGATGCCGCCTTGTATTGGATGGCACGCATGTTGGTGGCTGGCGAGCCGCCCGAGTTCATTGCCCGTCGTTTGGTGATTTTAGCCAGCGAGGACATCGGGCTTGCCAACCCCAACGCTTTGCTCCTAGCCGATGCCGCTTTGCGTAGCGTCAAAGCCATTGGCATGCCCGAAGCCCGCATTATTTTGGGACAAGTGGTAGTGTATTTAGCGACCTCTGCCAAATCAAACACCAGTTATATGGCGATTAACAAGGCGATGGCTCTTGCCAAAAAAGATGCGTCGCCCGTGCCACTGCATTTACGCAATGGCGTAACGAGTTTGATGAAAGAGCAAGGCTACGGCGAGGGCTACATTTATCCACACGACTACCCCAACCACTATCACCCTCAGCAATATCTGCCCGACAGCCTACAAGGCACGCAGTTTTATGAGTATGGCGACAATCAGCGAGAACAGCACGTTAAAGGGTTTATGGCAGGGCTTAAAAATAAAGCCTAGCGTGACCATTAAGCCATCATATTATCAAGCTGAACGTGATACCATAATTTGCAATAAAACCAATCAAAAA
>JAAXIL010000140.1 GCA_012270355.1 Psychrobacter sp. | reverse complement strand
ATCTTTACTGGATCAACGCAGACGGCTCAGCGTCTCAATCAGTCTATACAGTCACAACCACAATCTAAGTCACCGTCGTCTCATGAGAAGCTTACACCATCTTCCTCGAACGCCACGTCTTACAAGACGATGCCAATTTTGGTGGCAGAAACGGGCGGACAAAATGCGATGATTGTTGATTCGACTGCATTACCAGAACAAGTGGTGAAAGATGCTGTACTCTCGGCGTTTGGCTCAGCAGGGCAACGCTGTTCGGCGTGTCGCATTTTGTGCATACAAGACGACGTGGCGGATACGGTCATTCATCTGCTCAAAGGGGCGATGGCGGAACTGGTGGTTGGCAATCCTATCAACGTGGCAACCGATGTCGGTCCTGTGATTGATGCGGATGCTCAGCAAAGTTTGCTGGCACATATCAAAGCGATGCGAGAGCATGGTAAGGCTCGGATATTGGCTCAAACGCCCATCACGCCACAATTTGCCGATAAACTCAGCGAGGCGACATTCGTCCTGCCGACTGCTATTGAAGTGGATAGCATTGAAACCGTTGGTGGGGAGCACTTTGGACCCATTTTGCATGTGTTGCGGTATCGGGCAGGCGAGTTGGATGCCCTGATTGATGCCATCAATGCCACAGGTTATGGGTTGACACTCGGAATTCACACCCGCATCGAAGGGCGAAGCGACCACATTGAACGGCGGGCAAGGGTAGGGAACACCTATGTGAACCGCAACCAAATCGGAGCAGTCGTCGGCGAGCAACCTTTTGGCGGTATGGGCTTATCAGGGACAGGACCAAAAGCGGGCGGACCACACTATGTGGCAAACTTAATGCCATTTCAAACAGTGAAATGACAGCAAATTAAGGATAAATCATGAAACCATTATTCAAACATAACCAAAGCAAGCAAGTCGAAAACTGGCGATTGATGACGGCATCTGCCCGCCGTGATCGTTTAGCCACTGCTTGCGAGACGCTCATCACGTTATTGCCTGACAGCCAGCACGGCAATGCCAAACGGGTCTTTGCTCAACTACTCACGCAAGCTAATAAGCTCGATGCCGTGACCGATATGGACGGAGCAACGGGTGAGTCGAATGAGTTACGCCACACTGCCCGAGGCAAAGCGTTAATTGTTGGTTTGCCGTCGGCTCATGGCTCAAGCTATGCCTCATTGTTATTGATGGCTCAAGCGGTATCGGCATTGTTGGCAGGGTGCGAAGTGATTTTGCGATGCGTTGAGCAACAAAATTTGACGGCTAACCTGCAAGAAGCGTTTTTGACAGCAGGTGTTCCTGCTTTGGTGCTGGACGTGGCGAATGATGCCGATTTGGTCACGCTATTGCACATGAGCCGTCTGGCTGTTGTTGGTGTCGTGGGCATACAAAAAGAGGTCAATGAGGTGGCAAACACGCTTGCCCAAACCGACGGCATTTTGACCCAGCTTGTGCCAATAACGGACTTAGAGGGCGGACATGAAATCTTTGCCCCCGACTTTGTGTTTCACTACAGCACGGAACGGGTCAAAACCGTGAATACCACTGCCATCGGGGGCAATGCGAGCTTGATTGAGCTTGGCATGGGGTGATGGATAGTGATAAATTACTTGGACTGATGCAGTTTGAGAAACACAGTTCGGTAAATCATGTCGAAACGCTGGGCTGAAGTACCGACCTACAGGAAGCCTGGCTTTGTGAAACTAATATAAATAATAACCATTCTTAAATGGTGTCATCACATTTTCATCATTTCGTCAGTAAGGTGTCATAAAGTTAGCTTAGGGTGAGGTTTGCAATTTTTATCCTTTTCACCCAGCCAACTGCAAGGTGCATTTATGACAACTCAAACCAAACTTCCCTCACAAAATCTCGCTCACGAGATGGTTGAAGATTCAAACCCAACCAACAACCCAGAATTTGCCAGCATTGTTAATCGTCGCATGAACCGTCGTAGCGTCCTTAAAGGGGGCACAGGCTTAACCGCCGCCGCCTTTTTCGGTGCTGTGCCTTTGGTTGGCTGTGGCGATGACAACGATGATAATGACGGTGGCTTGAACACTGGCGGATCAAATGATCAAGGTTACAGCACTGCTGCCATGCCAGCTTCAGGCGACTTAACCCGCCCCGAAACTTTGAACTTTTCTGCCGTTGCTCATTCAACTGCCCCAGAAGTTAGCGTCGCTGATGGCTACACTGCTGAAATCATGTTGCCACTGGGCACGCCCCTATTTTCTGGCATCAACGATTGGCAAGATGACCGTCGTCAATCTGCTGAGTCATTTGCCTATCGTATGGGCGATAATCACGATGGCATGTGGTTTTTTGGCAAAAAAGACAATGCCTATGACCCCAAAGCGTCAGACAGTGGCGTTTTACTAATGAATCATGAGTATGTCAACAGTGCCGAACTTAGCCCATACGGCTATAAAGTCATCGATCAAGAGTCTGAAAATACGCCAGCGATTTATTTGCAAAAACGCCTTGCCTCAGACGTTCGCCGTGAGGTGAACTGTCATGGGGTGGCTGCCGTTGAGCTCAAAAGACGAGCCGATGGCAACGGTTATGAGATGGTGAAAGACTCAAAATATAACCGCCGCATCACCAGTAGTACCGAAGCCATGCTAACAGGTCCAGTCGCCGGTTCAGATTGGGTCAAAACCAAATATGACCCCACTGGCAATAAAACCCGTGGCATCAATAACAACTGTGGGGCAGGCTTGTCGCCTTGGGGCACGTATCTGACCACTGAAGAAAACTTCTTGGGTGTGTTTGCACGTGGTGAAGACGCTGCCGTTATCGGCGAGGTTGCGGACTATGGACGTGAGCGTTACGGTGCAGGCGAAAACTTTGCCAGTTGGGGTTACTTATGGCACACGCCAAATGCCGAAGATGAAATCATGAGCGATGAATTTGCTCGCTGGGACATGACAGCGAACGGTGCAAATGCCACTGAAGACTATCGCCATGCGTTTAACACCTTTGGCTACATTGTCGAAATTGACCCCATGAACCCAAACAGCATGCCGATGAAACGCACCGCTCTTGGTCGCTTCGCCCACGAAAACTGTGCGTTCGCCCCTGTGAAAGAAGGTCAGCCCGTCGTGTTTTACATGGGTGATGATTCACGTGGCGAATACATCTATAAGTTTGTGTCAAAAGCAAACTGGTCAGACAGCGACATTGGTGGTGGACTGGAAGCGGGCGACAAATATATGAATGAAGGCACACTCTATGTTGCCAAATTCAATGATGACGGCAGCGGCATGTGGATGCCGTTGACCCAAGGTCAAAATGGCTTGGATAATTCAAATGCCGACATGCCATTCAACACGCAAGCAGACGTATTGGTATTTGCCCGTGCCGCTGCTGACGTGCTGGGTGCGACCAAAATGGATCGCCCTGAGTGGGTGTCAGTCAGCCCGATGACGGGAGAAGTTTATGTCACCTTGACCAACAACAAATATCGTGGCGAGCGAGAAGACCAGCCTGTGGTCGGTGCAAACCCACGCAGCTATAACGATAAAGGTAATGACAACGGGCACATTATTCGCTGGGCAGAAGCAGATGGCGACCATGCGGCGACCACGTTTGAGTGGGACGTGTATTTGTTCGCTGCCCCCAATGACTTGACTGCCGAAAACTTGTCGGGCTTGAATGCCAACAACGATTTGTCATCGCCCGATGGATTGTATTTCGACCCACGTGGCGTGCTTTGGATTCAAACCGATGACGGAGCTTACACGGATACCACCAACTGTATGCTACTTGCCGCATTACCAGGCGAAGTTAGCGACGGTAAGGTTGTCACCACGTCAGCAGGTCAGCAAACTCGTGTTGGAATGCAAGCCAATGATGACAACATCAAACGTTTCTTTGTCGGTCCGGAAGGGTGCGAAGTGACAGGCATCACCATGACGCCAGATT
>JAAXIL010000160.1:664-3926 GCA_012270355.1 Psychrobacter sp. | reverse complement strand
ACAAAAATGGTTTTTGCTACGCTTAGATGAGCCAAACACCCAACACATCCGTTTGGATGGCGATATAAACGCTCGCCCCGAGTTTGACCATTGGGAGTGGGTGAGTTATTGGTATCCACTCGGGCAGGTCGTTCACTTTAAGCGGGGCGTGTACCGCCGTGCCTTGCAGGAACTCGCCCGAGAGGTGCCCCTCAAACCCGAGTTGTCACTGTATATTCAGGTGAATAAATCTGCCTCTTCTGACTCTAAGTCCGTGCCTGATGCTCACTCTAAATCACATGCTGAGCAGACGACTACAAATGAAACTACGGACAAGACAACAAACAACCAGCCTGCTAATGAGAGTAAGCCTGACATTGATGAGCCAAAACCGCAAGCTTACACTGTTGATTTTGATAATGGCGATAGCAATGCTCAAACGACACAAAGCAAGATTGAGGCGAAGCAAGAAGGGGTATTGCTTCCCCCCAAAGGTTTGATAGTTCCCGACAATATCGATAATGTCACCCTAGACGAAGGGTTAAGCTCAAGTGAGTTATTAGCAAACAAAGCGTCTGAAGGCGTGACTGTTCGTAACGCTAAAGTAACTAAATTATCAGACAAAACTGAGGAAGCTGACGCCCCTAATCATGGCACCCCTCAATCAGATGAGCCGATCTCTGCTGATAATGATAAGTCTGTTGATAAAACATCCGTTGTTAATGAAGTTCTTGATAAAACTGCGGTTAACGAAAAAGTTGTTCATGCAAAAAATGGCGATAAAAACTCAGTTGGTGAGAATTTAGACGAGAAAAAGACCGCTGACGAAGCTCATCAAAAGACAAAACAAATTTTTGAAGTTCGAGCATCGGATAAGCACGCTCGGGGTAGAAAATTGTCTGCTAAAAGACCAAGTCAAACTCCATTAGACGAGCTATTAAATAAAAAGCTATCGGACAAGAAAGCCAAGTCAAATAAAGGGTCGAATAAAGCAAAGGCGGGCAAGCGAAAAAAGTCGGTCGTGGTGTCCACGCAAGTGGTTCGACAGACGTTGGCAACCAATCAACCGCCTGTGGGTTCGGTTAAGTCGTCAAAGTTGAATTTGCCGTAGGTTTTGTTAAATTCGATATGACGTAGGTCGGGTTAGCGATAGCGTAACCCGACCTACCTTAACTCATTGGTTTAAAATCATGACATCCGACACATTGACCAATCTACAAGACGACATCAAAGAGCTGAAACGTGATATCGAAAAATTAAGACAACACCACACCACCTTAGTCACGTGGATCGCTAACGCTTTGAACCTTGATGAAGTTTCTATATTTGAAACCATCATCATATTTGATTTGTCCAAAGAAGACTTAAAGCAAAAGTGCGAACAGGTCTTGAGTGATGCCCAAGAGGTGCGAAAAAGGTAAGTTGGATTGACGATGACTTAATCTAATTTTCACCTACCTTATATAATCCCGACTGAATAGATCCAAACTCATTCCTTTTTCATTCCCCAACCTTTCCATCGTCAAAATACTTTGCGTACGTGTGCCATAGTTTGGTAAATCAGGCGTATCGATGCAAATGGACGACAGCAAATATTCTAAGTTTTGAGCCACCCCCGTATCGGGCAGATAATCCAGCGAGGCGGGCGTGGTGTCGCTAAGTACGTTCCAACTGCTTGCTAGCCACGCTTCCCGTCGTCCGTTTGCCGATTGAATTAGGGGCAAGACTTCTTGACTCATGCGTCGTCTAAGCCGTTCAGTTTTGAACCAATCATCTGTTGGCTGTCCGTTACTAATGACATGTAAACCTGAGTGCAAAGCGGTTGGCGGATAGCCCCGATTGTTCACCACCACCGCTTGCCTATCGTTGCCAACGATTAAATTAAAACCAGCATAATCTTCCAATTTAATTTGTTTGGCATAGTCCATTGGGCTTAAATCAGACGTTAAAAAATTGGTGACGAGCTCGCCTCGTGACCGCTGATCGGGATTGGCAGGAATGCCCTCACGGAAGTTGAGCACCGCTCCCCATCTATTATCACCATATCCATTCTGCGATACATGGTCGGTTGACTCTGTCGTTTGCTGAATCCCTAACCACGTGCCCCCGCTTTTGTCATCTCGCCCTGCAAAAATAGGCTTGTCCGCCCACTGGTGAGCAGGCGTGGTCGGACGGTCAAGAAATTCATCTCGATTCGATAAAGTGACTAACGGCAAGTCGTCAAACAGTTGCCAAGCAATGGCGATGATGCACATGGTTTTTCCTTACCGTTTATCGCAACTCTTTATCGGCAGGATAGGCGATGGAGACCGCTGTTTGCACCGTTTGCGACTGCTGAGGGGCAAGGTCAAACCGCCAAGCCACCACGCCGTCGGTGTCGTTCCAATTTTGTTCGCTGACAGGCGGGGTGTGCGTCACGGTCAGCTTAATGTCGTCATCTTGAGCAATCGGCTCACTGCCCAATACCTCAAGCGATACGGTGCGATTGTGCAAATTGGTGATGCGATACGCCTCAAGACGGGTTTGTTGTTCAGTGCGATTAAACACCCCTTCGTTGCCTTGATTGCTCTCATCGGTAATTTGCTTAACCAAAATTTGTGGGTCAACGCCAAAGCCGATGCCTGCCTCTCGCAAATTGGCATAATTCAAGCGGGATTGCCCGACATAATTGCCATCTCGATACAGTTGCAACGAGCCATCGACCCAATTCGACGGCACGAACGGGGCGGACGCATACCAATAGGCTTGCAAACTTCGCTCGGGTGTGGTGCGTAGCCATGTGTCGCTTTGTCCTGATTTTCGGTCAATCACGGTTTGCACCTGCCGTCCATCACTCGGTAAGGTGATGCGTTGGGGCAAACGGTATTCGGTGATGCCCGAAACACTGCTACTGCTGACGTCAAAACTAGGCAATGGGGGCAATGGGGCGGAGGCATTGCCCATTGCCATCTCAGCAGAAGCGTTGTCCACTACCACCACGGGCATGGCGTCTATCGCTTTAGATGCCATGTATTTGCCTTGTCTTTGTTTCGGGTCATACAGCGATAATCGTTCGGGGTAGGGCGTTCTGGCGGTGACGTTGCGGTTTGGGTTGACCGTGCTTAACGTGAGTGGAATGTCTTGCCACTGCTCGCCCGTTTGTTGAGCGATGAGGGCGGAGGCGGTTAGGGTCAAGGTTTCGGTCTGGGTATCAAGGCGGGCTTGATAGGTTGGTGCCCAGCTTGCCCCTCGAACTTGATAATTTAATGTCACATTACCACTTCCTCGGCTGGCGGTGCGAACG
>JAAXIL010000160.1:0-654 GCA_012270355.1 Psychrobacter sp. | reverse complement strand
CCCCCCCCCCCCCCCCCGCTTTTTTTTTCCTGTGTGGGCGCCCAGCGTGCGCCTCGACCGTGATCCTGGACCCGCCCAATACCACTTCCGCGGCTGGCGGTGCGAACGCTCACTTGCGTGTAGGTTTTGTCGCTGTCTGTCTCAGGGTCAACTACAATGCCCCCTGACGTTTGGCGTAAGCGTTCTTTAGCGAGGGCAACCTCATTTTCAAGCTGAGTGCGTCGCAAAGCCAATCGCTGACCTTCGGACTCAATCGCTTTGGTATCTTGAGCAATGTTGGCAGTATCCACTTGCTCTGCGTCCGTCAAATTTTGCAAATAAGCCCCTGCCAGCCTAACCGCCTCTAATTCCGCAGACAAACGGGCAAGCGTGTCTCGCTCAACTTGCGAGCCACCACTGGCATCTGCCTGCAAGGCACATGCTTTTGCCCGCTCGCCCGACACCGTCTCGATGGCGATTTCACCCAAGTTAATGCCCGTATCGGCTTGGATACTTAAACTGTCATTGTCCAAATTGGGCGACAAGCACGAAAACACAACCAGTCGCTCGCCTGTGGCAGGGTTGATGGCTTGACCCTCGCTCACGCTTTGACTGCGGGTCACGCTTGCCAACCCTTGATAAATGGTCACTTGGTCGATTTGTGAGGCGTGGGCG
>JAAXIL010000021.1:7483-19535 GCA_012270355.1 Psychrobacter sp. | reverse complement strand
GCGGGAATATTATGCGTCGCTTACGGCTTATATTGATCAGCTTAAAGGTGAAGGGCGAAGCCTAATCATCATGGGCGACATGAACATCGCTCCGAGCGACAGCGATGTGGGCATTGGCGAGGCGAGCATGAAACGCTGGCTTAAACAAGGTAAATGTTCATTTCTGCCCGAAGAGCGGGAGTGGTACGAGACGCTCATGAAATTGGACTTAACCGATACCTATCGTCTGCACTCGCCCGAGGTGGAAGACATATACAGTTGGTTTGATTATCGCTCAAGAGGCTTTAACGACGAGCCAAAACGGGGGTTACGCATCGACCATATTTTATGCACGCCCGACCTTAAAGACTTTAGCCAGCAAGCCGGCATCAGCTATGACATTCGAGGCATGGATAAGCCTTCGGATCATGCCCCTGTTTGGGCGGCATTTGAGTGGTGATTTCTGGATTTTATTGAATAATTTAATGTTGCGAGAATAAATTATGCCTGTTGGTGATACTTCCCTACCGCAAACCATTTACTCAATTCAAGGTGTTAAACTTGGCATCACCGAGGCAAGCGTTCGCTATAAAAACCGCCGTGATTTGTTGGTAATTGAATTAGCCCCAGTTGTGCAAACCGCTGTGGTGACCACGCAAAACGCCTTTGCGGCAGCTCCCGTACAGATTGTGCGTGAGCATATTCAAAGCGATGACCCCATCCGCTATTTGGTGGTGAATACAGGCAATGCCAATGCGGCAACGGGCGATGACGGCTATCCGCGAGAACCCAACGTATGCAAAGCCCTAGCTGAAAAAACAAAGACTAATATATCGCAAATTTTACCGTATTCGACTGGCGTGATTGGCGAAACCTTAAACAGTGACGCGATTGTAAGCGGTTTGGATGATTGTCTTGAAAATCTACAAGCGGATAACTGGCAAGAGGCGGCTCATGCCATTTGCACCACTGACACTATTCCCAAAGTTGCCAGCACTCAAATAGAAATTGATGGCGAGACCTATACCATCACTGGCATCGCCAAAGGTGCTGGCATGATTCGCCCGAACATGGCGACCATGCTCGGCTTTGTTGCCACCGATGCCAACATTGCTCCCGAATTGCTTCAATCCATGCTCAAAGATTTGGTAAATCTATCTTTTAATCGCATTACGGTGGACGGCGACACCTCAACCAACGATTGTTGTACGCTCATGGCAACTGGTCAAACTCTAAATAAACCCTTGATCAACTCCACCCAACATCCGCATTATCACGCCCTGTTTGATGCTCTAGAAAAAATATTTGTTCGTTTAGCTACGCTCATTGTGCGAGACGGTGAAGGAGCGACCAAATTTATTACGGTGGCAGTTACTGGTGGCAAAGACACGCAAGAATGTTGCGATGTGGCGTATGCCATTGCCCATTCCCCGCTGGTTAAAACCGCCTTTTTCGCCAGTGATCCCAACTGGGGGCGTATTGTGGCAGCAGTTGGCTATGCCGGTGTACCTGATCTAGACGCAAATAAAGTGTCGGTTAAACTTGATAACGTTGCCATTTGTACCCGCGGTCAGCTCGATGCAGATTATACGGAAGCAAAAGGGCAAGCGGTGATGACCCGACCTGAAATCACCATTCACATTGATTTGGGGCGTGGTAAGGCAAGCGACACCGTTTATACATGTGACTTGTCGCATGATTATGTGACCATCAATGCGGACTATCGTAGTTAGTACCCAGCATTTAGCAATTTAATACGATTGCTTACAATTCTGATATGGTTTTGCAGGTGTTTTAGCGTCTAGAATTATTGTTGTCGAATTAGGTGCTGTCACTTTCTGTATGTATGTTTATGCGAAGTGAATCAACACCATCATATTAATAGAACAAATCGAGGATTTTTTATGAAATATTTATTTGCTGCGACTGCTCTTGCTAGTATGACACTTATGGGTTGTTCTACCATGCAGTACGACGATGAACGTGTGTTGGTGGTTGACGGTGAGCCAAAGGTAGTTGAAGTGGTCAACATTCCTAACATCAAACTTGAAATTGACCCTAAAAAAGCAGTTTGTGAATTGCCTGCTGCCGATGGCACGATGGTGAAAAGTGAATGCCTGCAATATCGCCAGCCATTCCAAACCAACTTTAATACATTATCAGGGGATATCCAGGGCTTCACTTTTGAGCCAGGTTATCGTTACATCTTGGATGTACGCCAAGAAGCCGTTAAAGATGAAGCATCAGGAGTTGTTAAACCTGTATGGATTTTGAACGAAGTGGTTTCGAAAACTTCGGAAATGGTCAAGTAGTTTTCCCAAGCTTTTACTAGACACCCGTAAGGGTGTCTTTTTTTTGGGCTATTTTTGGCGTCTGACGATAGATTGAGTGAAAATATTGTATGATAGAATAAATTTGGATTAACATACGAAGAATGTCAGGCATTCAATAATACATTATGGATTCAGTGATGCGATTAAACTGTTATACCTGCAACGACCGCCCCCTTAAACTCTATAAGCTTGATTTTGGTTTACCTGCTCTGCGGTGCGAAACTTGCGAGGGTACTTATATCGATTTGCTTACCTATCGTATGTGGCTTGAGGACAATGCAGGTCGCCTTAATGATAAAAACGTTAATAATCAAGATTTTGACGTCACGGAACTTGAAAATACAGAGACAGGAATCAGTTGCCAACGCTGTAACAAATACATGGATAAATATCGTATCAATAGTGAGCTTGAAAATACCATCAACGTGTGTCATACCTGTGATGATGTGTGGCTTGATAGGGATGAATGGCAATTGCTTAAGCACTTGAATGTGCTCGATAAACTTACTGATGTAATGAGTGACGACTGGCAAAATACCCTCAAACATGAAGAGGCAATACTCAATTTCAAAAACCGCTACCGAGCGTTACTCGATGTCGACTTTGAACGGGTCGAAGAGTTTGCCAACTGGCTAGAGCACCACGAACATCGAGAGGAAATTCGGCATTATCTTTCTCGCCATCGTCCTTGGTGAAGATGATGCAGGGTGCTGATTTTAAAATCACATTTTAGTTTTAAACATAAGGATTTGTTATGAAAACACTCTATCTTTTTCGTACTGCCCCTAATCCTCGCAAAGTTATTTGTCTAATGAAAGCCAAAGGATTGACCGTAGACGCCGTGCATGACATTACAGTGAAGAATTATGAGATTAGCGAAGGTCAACATCTTACCGAGGCGTTTACGAGCGTTAATCCATTGCAACTATTACCTGTGTTAGTGCTAGAAGATGGCACGGTGCTCAATGATTCACAAGCGGTGTGCGAATATTTGGATCGGGTGTATGGCGAACGCTCCATCATGGGCAATGACATTGTGCACCGGGCAAAGGTGTGTGCGGTACGTCGCACCGCAGAGTTTGAAATCATGTATAACTTTATGCTCGCCTTTCAGCATGGACATCCATCCAAAGCTCATCGAGTAGATCAAGTGTCTCAGTTTGCCCCCAAATCCATCCAAAGGGCGGTCAATGCACTGCCATATTTTGAGAAAATCTTAACGGGGCATGAGTATTTGGTAAACGACCAACTGAGTTTCGCCGATATTGTGCTATATTTGGGATTAGACTTTGGCAAAGTGATGGGCGTTGACCCCCGTGATGCGAATACCGTTGGCAGCAATATCGTCAACTTTTATGAGCGAATGCACGCCGAATATTCCATTAAGGCATGTACTGAAGGTAACCCCATTTAATCATTATTTTATATCCATAACTTTTCATTTTTCGAGCAAACTATGCGTTTAATACCCCTAAGAAAATCAACTCAGTTAACCATGTTATCCATTCTTGCGACAGGGTTCATCACCTTGTCTGGATGTCAATCTATGTCTAGCGATAATGCAACAAACAATTCGCCTAGCATCGTTACCGATGCCAATACCGCTAAGGTGGATCGTCAAATTACTTTAAGCGACCTTGCCAGCCATAATTGGACTTTGGTAACTGCAACGGATGGAAATAATCAGCCGATTACGGTGTTGACGAATTTAGAAAAAACTGGCAAGCCTGCCACTTTAGATTTCACTAAAGATAACATCTCACCTAATGTGGGTTGTAATTCAATGTCGTCAAGTTATACAATTGAAAATAACGTCTTGATGGTATCGGATGCGATGCAGTCCACAATGATGCTATGTGCACCATTAAAGGAGGCGGAGCGTAAACTTGCCAATCTGGTGGTAGGCACTAGCCAACTTGAATTGAAAGATGGAGATATTCCCGTCCTCACCCAAATTACCGAAAACGGCTCGACTTTGGTATGGCAAGGAGCAATGACGTATGCTGCCCGATATGGTAAACCGACAACCGTATTTTGGGAAGTTAATCCAAGCCTAGAGCCTTGCCCCGATGGCACGACCAAAACCTGCTTGCAAGTTCGTCCTGTGACCTATTCGGACAATGGCGTGAAAGCGAGTACGGGTCAATGGGTAATGTTTGATGGTAAAATCGATGGCTATACCCACGACGAAAAACACCGTCATATCTTACGTTTATCTCGCTATACTGTGGATGCAGACAGCCAAGAATATGCGTATGTGTTAGACACCGTTGTTGAAAGTGAATTGATTAAATAACGGTAACGCATTATTTCCCCAATCGGGCGATGTCGTCTTCTGTCAGACGCCATCGCCCTTTTTTCTTGGAGGAACTGCGTCCACCAAGGTTTGCTCCAGCTAAAATTTTGTTCATTGAATGGCTTGAATGAGCATGACAAATGGCACAAGCTAATCCATCTGCCGCATCTGCTTGCGGGGTGACCTCAAGGTTCAGAATGCGACACACCATCTCTTGTACTTGCTCTTTACCTGCTGCCCCATAACCGCAAACCGACTGCTTAATTTGCCGTGCCGTGTATTCCGATACCGCAATTTCTCTTGCTACCAGTGCGGCGATAGCAGCCCCCCGTGCTTGCCCAAGTTTTAGGGCAGAGTCAGGGTTTTGTGCCATGAACACTTGCTCAATGGCGGCATAAATGGATTCCCCACCGTATTTTTGCTGATATTCCGTGATGCGGGTCACGCCAGCAAAGATACGGGCAATGCGATCGGGCATCTCTTTGGTGTCGGTTTTTATCGTCCCTGCATCCAAATACGTTAAATTATCGCCTGTTTGTCGAATCACACCATATCCGGTCAAACGTGAGCCGGGGTCAATACCAATAATGATTGCCATAAGTTTCATTGCAAATTGAATTTGAACCTATGATACCCTATCCCCATATAAACAAGGTATATTTACTGAATTTTTAAGACGAAGGGTTAAGTTATGGGTCAAATTGTGGGAATTGCGGTAGTCTGGTTCATCATTGAAATGCTGATTTGGTATTTGGTGGCCCAATTTATCAGTGGATGGTGGGTGTTTTTATGGTTTATCGTGGCAGCAGTCATTGGTATTTCGCTCATCCGCCGAGGCATGAAAACATTGAACCCCATGGCACAGCAAATGAAAGCAGGGGGCATGCCAGGCATGATGAACCCTGCCATGCGTCCGCCTGAACAAACCATGATCAAAACCATCGGCATGGCAGCTGCGGGGCTTTTATTACTGATTCCTGGTTTATTGTCGGATTTATTGGCGTTGCTCGTGGTCTTACCCCCCGTCCAAAAGAAGCTTAAAGACATGGCAAACAATTATGTCATGAACAACCAACAAAAGATGATGGAGATGATGGCAAAACAAATGGGTGGACAGATGGGCTCGCAAAACCCATTTGGCAATATGGGGGGCATGAATGGCATGGGCGATATGAACGGCGGACAAAACCCATTCGGTAGCAATAATCCTTTTGGAGGCAGTAGCCCATTTGGGAATGTATTTAAGCAAAATACCACGGTTGATGGCACTGCCAAATCTGTACCCAAAGAAGTCAAAAAAATTGCTAAACCTGCCAATGATGATTAACTATCGATAACGATTAATCACATACAAACCAAATAAAAGCCCAAATCAAATGATTTGGGCTTTTTAATTAGCCAGTAGAATGACTAGCAGATAAGACTCACAAAATTTATAAACCGAAGTGCCGCTGCGAAATGGGGACCCATGAACCGAAAGATTCAGGGCGGATGTGTCATTGCCTCTATGGGTTTCCTGAAACACCGCTTGCTTAATAACAAAATGCTAAATAGCAAACAGTGCAGGCATACACGCCAAGACAATAGGTAGCACATCCTAGTACAACAGTATCGGCTCAGGGAATATCATCCGCTGGCGAACACTTCAGAGTATGGTTATGGTAGCCAATGATGGATAAAATTGCAAATCCTACTACAACCCAATCTATAGCGTATTTTTAAGGATATACATATGGTAAGTGCAAAGGTCATAGCGATTCATTAAAAATAGAATCGACAAAACTATGCTAAAATATGCCAAATTTTTATATTACTTTTGATATTTTAAAGAGAGGTTTGGCAGTGGCAAGCAACACAAAAAAAACTCCGCATGTATTGATGATTTTGGATGGGTTTGGACATCGGGAAGCCAGCGAGGACAATGCCATTCTTGCGGCTAACACCCCAAACCTTGATGCCATTTATGCCAAATATCCGCATGGCTTTATTTCTGGGTCAGGGGAAGATGTGGGTTTGCCTGAAGGACAGTTTGGCAATTCCGAAGTCGGGCACATGAACCTCGGAGCAGGGCGGGTATTATTTCAAGACTCAACTCGAATCTCTCGAGACATCAAAAATCGGGACTTTTATAAAAATCCCGCCATCGTAGATGCCCTAAATGCTGCCAAAGATGCCGAGGGAAGAGTGCATATCATGGGATTGTTGTCAGATGGGGGGGTACATGCTCACCAAGACCATATTGAAGCCATGTGCCATGCGGCGGTTGTGTATGGCATGCCGTGTGTTTATGTACATTGTTTTCTTGACGGTCGGGATACGCCACCAAAGTCAGCCGACAAATATATCAAACGCTTGCGGGATTATCTAAACGAATTAAACGCTCATTACGACAGTGAAGTGCAAATTGCCAGTATCGTAGGACGTTACTTTGCGATGGATAGAGACAATCGTTGGGATAGAGTGCAGCAAGCATATGACTTGCTCACATTAGGCAAAGCCGAGCGAGTGGCAACCCGAGCGGATGGGGCAGTGCAAGCGGCATATAAAGCCCGTGAAACCGACGAGTTTATCAGCCCGACCAGTGTGATTGAGCATGGCGAAACACCGTTTACCATTGATGATAATGATGCAGTCATTTTTATGAACTTTCGGGCAGACCGAGCCCGTGAGCTTGCACAAGCCTTTGTGCTGCCTGACCATGAGTTTTCTGGCTTTGCTCGCACTAAGCAGCCGTTATTGTCTGCTTTTGTCATGATGACCCATTATTCTGATGAATTGGCTAATAATTCAAAAACGTCGGTGGCTTATCACCCTACCGAGCTTAAAAATACGTTAGGAGAATACCTACAAAATACAGACAAAACCCAACTTCGCATTGCCGAAACTGAAAAATATGCTCACGTAACCTTCTTCTTTAGTGGCGGACGAGAGCAAGAATTTGAAGGTGAAACCCGAATTTTAATACCGTCCCCTGATGTGGCGACTTATGATCTACAGCCCGAAATGAGTGCCCCTGAAGTGACTGAAAATTTGGTGCAAGCAATCAAGTCGGGTGATTATGATGTGCTAATAGTGAATTATGCCAATGGCGACATGGTCGGACATACGGGCGATTTTGAGGCGGCAGTCAAAGCGGTTGAAGCGTTAGATATGGCGATTGGAGCGGTGTCTGAAGCGGTGCTAGAAGCGGGAGGACATATGCTAATTACCGCTGACCATGGCAACTGTGAGCAAATGCATGATCACGAAAGTGGGCAGGTGCATACCCAGCACACCACCGAACTTGTGCCCCTCATTTACGTGGGCGACAAAAGTGTGACGGTGCAAACAGGTGGCAAACTAAGCGATGTTGCTCCGACGTTACTGACGCTAATGGAGCTGGATATCCCAAGTGAAATGTCAGGACATAACCTGTTGGTTTAAGTTTAAGTGCATCCCACTATGGCTCATTCATCTACTTTTCAACCAGCATTTAACTTTAATAAGGCGTGGCACATGGCTAGGTTGATTGGTGTTTACTTAATTATTGTACCCATTACCTTCTCATCAGTAGCCGCTGCTGATAACTCTAATTATAATACCGACACGCTAACTGATGCCGAGTTAATGTCAAGCAGCATTGAGATTGATAACGTTGTGGACAGCAGTGCCATGACTTATCAAACTTCATTTGACGATGACATGACCGCCAGCGAATTGGATGCCATTGATGCAGTGCCTGCTGAAGATGAATTTAGTAGTGAAATAACGGACGATTATGACAATGATGAGACATATGATGACTCAAGCATCGATGATTATGTGACTTTTCCAAACAACTCTGACAGTTTAAATGGTAGTGATAACTTCGGAAATGAAGGGGAGTTGGAGGAAGGCTTTATCATTGACAATGGCGTGAACGATGAAGCAAATAATGTCTCAATCTCTGTATTAGACGTACCGCTAAACGCCATATCCCCACAAACCATTGAGCAGTTTGTTGAAGTGATCGACGTCGTACGACAAGATTATGTCGATACGGTCAACGACGAAGCCTTATTTCAGTACGCGATTATTGGGATGCTTAATCAGCTTGATAGTCATGCAGAATACCTAACGCCCCCAGCTTATGACCGTTTGCGAGCGTTCACGGATGGCGAAATCGGACAAGTGGGCTTACAGGCGAGCTTCCAACCCGAGCAGCGGGCATGGATTGTCAATGCCGTTAGACAAAATGCGTCAGCTTATGAATAGTGCTTCAGACCAGGAGACAATTTGCTTATAATCAAAGAAGTTACTATAAACTCAATCATGACAACAGAATACATAGAGCAACAGTTGTCGGGAATTGCCGGTTCACAAGTCGCAGTGAGCATCAAAAACAGTGAAGGACAAACCCGCAATTTGCTTTTACAACGGGATTTAACCAAAGATAATAAACTAAGTGTTTATGTGTCAAACGGGGTTGCTGTGGTGAGACTTCCCGTCATGCAAAATAGCACCAAAACACAACTGCTCGGTGCTTTACGTCAAGTCAACGTGCCGTTGCGAGGGGTGGTGCTAGACGTTCGCAACAACCCTGGCGGTGTGCTATCGGCAGCCACAGACGTGGCAAGTTTGTTTGTGAATGATAACCCTTTGATTCAAGTACGTAATCGGGTTAATCCCAACCAAATTATTGCCCCTAATGGCACGCCCTACTTAGCTTCTTTGCCTGTTGTGGTGTTACAGAATAGGTATTCTGCATCCGCAGCCGAAGTTTTGGCAAGTGCGTTGCAAAGTAACGGTGGCACAGTGATGGGCGAAACCAGCTTTGGCAAAGGTACGGTGCAAGAAGTACTACCTTTACAAACGGGTGGGGCATTAAAATTGACGGTGGCGGAGTACCGCAGTGCCAATGGCAATCGCATCAATGGCGTGGGCATTATTCCAAACATCACGCTTGGTAACATTCCAAGTGGTGATACTGCTGATAGGGACACGTCAGCCAATAACGCACTGCCCGATTTTCGAGACTGGCAACGCCAAGCAGTGCAGTATTTATTAAATAATCAACCAACAGACTTTGCAGGCATGACGCTAGACTTACCAGTGAGTGGCGTAAATGGGGTGGGGGATTACTAAACTTTTCGACCTGCTATATTATTCTGTGTCATCCTCCTCGTCCCCATCATTTTCAATACCCAGTTTTTTCATGCGATAGCGTAACGAACGAAACGAAGTTTGAAGTAGTTTGGCAGCATTGGTTTTGTTCCAATTGGTTTGATTTAAGGCACAGATGATGACTTGCCGTTCTTGTTCTTGCAGAAATGCCTCCAACCCTTCGTCGGGAATGTTTGTTTGTTCTAAGTCATTTAACTCCCCCTGCGGACGATGCACAATGCTCGGAATATCCGTAATGTTGGCAATCAGTGACGAGCTGGCATGAGCAGTGGGGTAATGGTTGCTACCAAAGGATGAGCTGATAGCAGACGATGTCGTGTCGTTTGACTGATTAGCGGCATTACTTTGGTTCTCAGATAGTAAATTTGTGCCAGTATTGGTGCTTAATTGACTATTATCAGCATCCAAACCACATCTTAAATCACTACTCACGCCTAAGTGTTCTGCGGTGATTGTCGCGCTTTCGGTTAGGCTGATGGCTAGCTCGAGTAGCTTTCTAAGTTCACGCACATTGCCTTCAAAGCGGTGCTGGCTTAGAGCCGTTATGGCATCAGGGCTTAGGGTGATTGGGTCGTCTAATTGCCATTCGCTGACAATCTCATTCAAAAAATGAGTCGCTAAGTGCTCAATGTCGTCGCCACGTTCATTTAGCGTTGGCAATTTGAGTTCAATCACGTTGATTCGATAAAATAAATCTTGCCGAAATGCCCCTTGTTGCACCAGCTTCGCAAGGTCTTTGTGGGTAGCGGATAAAATACGAATGTCTACCGCCACTTCTTTGGTGTCACCAATCGCTCGCACGGTTTTTTCTTGAATCGCCCGCAACAGCTTGACCTGCATGGCAAGCGGTAAATCTGCTACCTCATCCAAAAACAACGTACCGCCATCGGCTTGCTGAAACAGTCCGATTTTATCGGTCGTGGCTCCCGTAAAACTGCCTTTTTTGTGCCCAAAAAACTCCGACTCCATCAACTCGGACGGGATTGCTCCACAGTTGACCGGTACAAAACTCCCTTCCCGCCGAGAGCTTAGGTCGTGAATGAGTTTTGCCACCACTTCTTTTCCCGTCCCCGATTCGCCCCATAAAAACACAGGGGCTTGTGAACGAGCCAGTTTGATGATGGTGGCTTTGAGTTGACTCATTGCTGGCGAACTGCCAATCAGACGTTCATCAAGCATCAATTCAGCGGGGGATTTCTTAGCGGTTGCCTCATCACTGGTATCAATTGCTTTTTCATCGAGCACCTTGAGAGCATGTTCAACCAATTGACGTAAACGGGGCAACTCAAGCGGTTTGTTGACAAAATCAAACGCTCCATATTTTAGGGCTTCAATCGCCAAGTCCATGCTACCGTGAGCGGTAATCACGGCAATGGGCATGGCTTGTTCTTTTTGCCCGATTTCTTTCACCAGTTCTAACCCTGAGCCATCAGGCAGACGCAAATCGGTTAAGCAAAAATCATAGTCGTTATTTGTCAAATGAGTGCGGGCAGTCGCTAAATCATAGGCGATGTCGGTGTGAATACCCATTTTTTTAAGGGTAATCTGCATCAGCCGACACAAGTCCGCCTCATCGTCAATCACGAGGGCAGTTTTAGAAGCCGTTTCGCTAGGTTTACTTGCAACATTGAGGGTAGTGGATTGGGTCATAGAAGGATAGCCGTGTGGTTAAGCCATAACACGAGACATCATCAGTCGAAAACAGGTTTTTGAGTGATTAGGCACAAAAATCAGTTGAGCATCATTCGCTTCACTAAACGCCTGCGACAAATATAGCCCCAGCCCTGTTCCGCTTGTGTCTGTCGTAAAAAAGGGGTTGAATAAGCTGGCTCGATGCTCGGCACGCACACCCGCACCCGTGTCCAAAACATCCAGTATAACATCGTTTTGCCGTGCGTAGATTTCAATCTCAACAAAAGCATGCGGATGCGACTGACTGCTATACCGCAAGCCGTTGTTTATTAAGTTAATCAATATTTGCTCTAGCTGATGCGTATCAAACTGTACCACTAAGCCGTCTAAGTCATCTGCAGTATGCACAAACACATCAAACGAGGCAAAATGCTCGGCAATAAACTGGTGTATCCAAATACTCATATCAAACTGCACGGATTGCGGTTTGGCTTGGCGGGACAAACTCAAAACGTCCTCAATGATGCGATTGACCCGTTTGGTTTGGGCAAAAATCATGGCATACAATTCACAATTGTCGTCAGTGTCGTCTTCGCCATTCAGGTTAGCATCCTCTATGAGCAATTGGCTGGCTTGCGAGATTGTCGCCAGTGGATTACGAATTTCATGA
>JAAXIL010000021.1:0-7473 GCA_012270355.1 Psychrobacter sp. | reverse complement strand
GAGCAATGCTGGCGGTGAGTTGCCCGAGCGACGCCAATTTGAGCTGTTGAGCCTGGGTCTGCTCTCGGCGAATGTCCTCAAGCATCACCAAACGACTGCCATCAAATAAAGGCGTGCTATGCACCCGCAATTTCACAATCGACGCATCTTTACGTTCCGCCTCATAATATAAAATGGATTTGTCATACGGCGAGGTTTGCCCAAGCCAAGCATACAATTAAGGTTGAGAGTATTGAACACGATACAGGAGCGTTTTATCGGTTTCACCATCGTGTATTAAAGTAAGGTGAGCATCGGGTTCAGAAATTGCGTCAGTTGTTGAAAACGCAGTCGACTTTGAGTCTGACGTTAAATCAACATCAGAAAGTAACAACTGATCAATTTCAAGGTCGTTATCGGTGGGTATTTTCACAATATCTAATAGATACAACGCAGAGTTATTGCACAGTCTTAGCGACAATGTGTCATCAAACACCATTACCCCTTGAGCCATATTAGCAATGACTTGCTGATTGATGCTGTTCAGCTTGGCGACCTCTGAAGCTTGATTTTGAGCAATTTTTTCAACTTGAGCAAGTTGTTGTGACACATACCAACTTAAAAATCCAACGCTTAAAAAACTAAACGACAACAACACGGCATCGCCCAAATTGGCTAAATTCATGCTACCCGTGACGGCATAGAAAAACTGCTGATAAATGACAAAAATAATGGCGAGTAAAGTAATCACCACCGCTTGATATGGCACAAGCATCATAAAACTGGCAGCAACCACCACCATGTATAGCATGACCAGTTGAATGTCGGGCGTGCCAGTGACATACAAAATCAGACTAATGACCACCACATCAAACATCAGTCCGAACGCCAATTGTCGCCTTGGATATTGCTTGACGACATAAAATAACGCCATAATCAGAACGCTAAAAATGCCGTAAAACAACAAGATGGTTTGATGCAAAAAAGAGGGTAGGGTGACGGTGACTTGATTGTTTTCATACACCACCGCATAACTACTTAAAAACAAAAACAGACTAATGATAAAGCGATAAGCATTATACACCAGCCCCATTTTTCTAAGCTGGTCGGCAGGTAGGGCTATGAGCGATTTGCCAGAGGTGTCAGGCGAGAATAAGCGTGCCTTGAGTGGACTTTTGGCAAGGCGATGGGTAAAAAATTCGGTTAAAAAGTTGCTCATAGCAAGGGTTTCATTAAACGGTCATCTAAGGTTGAATCAACCCATGTCGCATCGCCAAATGCGTCAATTTCACATCGCTGTCAACCCCTAGTTTTTCAAAAATGCGATAGCGGTAGGTGTTAATGGTTTTGACGCTCACAAACAGTTGGTCGGCAATCTGCTGTGGACTTTGGCAATTGACCACCATCATCGCAACTTGCTTTTCACGCTCGCTGAGACGATCAAACGGTGAGTCTTCATCGGTGGCAGTCAACATGTCTGCAAGTTCCTCAGCCACATCACTGCTAAAATATTTGCCCCCTTGAACGACTTTTTTGATGGCTTTTACCATTTCGTCAAATGGCGTACCTTTGGTAATATAGCCGTTAACACCTGCTTTAAGAAGCATCGAGGGATAGGGCTGAGTGGACACGCTACTGACCGCAATGATTTTGACGGCATTATTGTGTTGACGCAGGCGTTTGGTGACTTCAACCCCACCTATATTGGGCATATTGACATCTAGAAGCACCACATCGGGGGCAAGCTCACGCACCATATCGAGTGCCATTTCGCCATCGCTGGCATCGCCAATCACATGCATGTCTGGGTGGTCATCTAGCATATGCCGAATGCCCATCCGCACCAAATCGTGGTCATCCACCACAAGGACTTTGATTTCTGCCATGTCTATTCTTTCCTATTACCAATCAATTTCCACAGCCTAGATTTTAAAATAAGCTTACTAAAATCTGCTTATTGTTACCCAAGCGTAAAGCAACGGTTTGATATTGCCATTTTCGCTTAAAACGCCCGTAATTCCTCAAAATAGCACTTAACGCAAAAAAAATTTGATGCTATGATAAAAGCACTTTTGTTTAATTTTGTATGAATGATTTGTAACCAACTTTCGTATAAAAATTCATTTGGTTTTATAACAGTCAATTTAGTAATATCTACAGTACTAGGATGCCACCATGACCCGTTTTCACAACGATTGGAATGCCTAGAACGCCTCAATCGCACTCACTACCAAACTGGCTAAAACTGCTCTTGCCTTAGCGGTAGCGGGCGTTAGCTTGACCGCCATTTCCGCCCAAGCCGCACTCGCCATCAATGAGTCGGAACGACCTGGCAGTGCTAAGACAGTCAGTGCTAAAATTAGTTGGGGCGGGGCAGATAGTTTATCTGAAGCCCGCACGATTATGTATTCTAACACGTCGGGTAATAATACAATTCGTAAAGTTGACAATGGCTATTCGGGCAATGGTAGCACGTCTGGAAGCTCATCACTTAGCTTCGGCACGTCTCAATATAGCAACAACTATGGCAGCAGCTACAGTAGTGGCTACAATAGCTATGGCGATACGTTGCCCATATCAACGGGCTCACGTGGCGTGATGGTGGTGGATGTGGCAACAGGGCAGCCCTTGTACGAGAAAAACGCTCACGCGGCTCGTCCAATTGCCTCCATCACTAAGCTAATGACAGCAATGGTAATCTTGGATGCAGGGCAAGATATGCGTGAAGAGATTGTGCTTGAATCCATCGATTTTGTCGGACCTAAAAAAGCCAGCTCTCGCTTGCGTTCAGGTGATCGCATGAACCGTGCTGAGCTGCTACTCATGACTCTGATGAAGTCAGAAAATCCTGCTGCGAAATCTTTGGCACGGCATTATCCTGGCGGCTATGATTCGTTTATGGCAGCCATGAATGCCAAAGCTCGCTCGCTCGGTATGACGACCGCTTTTTTTGGTGATCCAACAGGGCTTGATAAACGGAATGTCGCTTCCCCTGCAGATCTGGTGAAAATGGTGAAGGCGGCAGGACAGTATGAAGTTATTCGTCGCTTTTCGACAACTGCTAATCATGACTTCTATGTGGCAAATTTCGCCTCGGGCAACCGCACTTATCCTGCTCGCAACACCAGTTATTTGGTTCGAGATAAGGCGTATCCAATTGGCATTTCTAAAACAGGATTTATCAATGAAGCAGGCAAATGTGTGGTCATGGAAACCAGTATTAACAATCGCCCTGCCATTGTTGTGTTGCTTGGAGCAGGTAGCACTGCCACGCGTTGGAAGGATGCTGAAACCATTTTGAATAGTTTGGCAGTGCGACGTAGTATTTAACGTCTTATCAATATGCCTCATTCAACTGGGCAACATGTTTAACTGGGTAAAAAAACGATGGTTTAAGCCATCGTTTTTTTTATGTGTAAATTTTATTAAGTTCGTTTTTTTTAATTTATGACTACATCATTAAACTATTCAGCATGTTCCATGCACAATGTGGCATAAGGCACGGCATCAAGTCGTTTCTCTTCAATGTCCTCACCGCATTCGACACATTCGCCATAAGTGCCATTTTCAATTCGCATTAAGGCATTATTCACATAAGTGAGGTTTTGCTGAGCCTCAGCAAGCAAATTTTGTCGCATGTCATTTTGTCGCATCGAGATGGCTTGGTCATCCCAATGCTCATCTAGTTCATCTTGCGGATTGTGCAAATGGTCTTCAATCTTAGCAATTCGGGTTTCATACTCTTGTTTAAGTGATTCTAATTGGTCTTTGTGTTTAGCAAAATTCATGGCAAAATTTCCTATCTGTTACGTTAAAACTTTTTTCAACTTATCATTTAAGCGGTTTCGTCTTCATCAATCAATGCCGATTGCGTAAACGCCTCACTTAATGCCAGCTCAACAGCTTCAATACGAGCTTGGCAAACCTGATAGGCTGCGATCGACTCTTCAACTATCGTCATTAAATTATCAATATCTGGCTCGCTGGTATTTTGCAAGGCTTCGGCGTTAGTTTTCAACACTTCAGAGGCGGCTTTAAACGTTTTAGGGGGGGCTTTTTTGCGAGTAGCCATAGTGATGTTCCTTATGTAAATAAATAATTCAACTTCAGATTTGACTTCAATCGACTGGAGACAAGTTATTGGTGGGGCTGGATCGGTTCTACTTCCGTTACGGTGGCGGTTAAACGTCCGTCATTGAGTTGTACTTGAATGGTCTCATTGGGCTCAACTTGAGAAACTGAGTGCACTACATACCCAGATGGGTTTTGCACCAAGGCGTAACCTTGTTGAAGTAAGCGAGCAGGATGTTGGAGCAAAATGACTTCTCGCAAATGGTCAATGTGTCGGCTCGCCTGTTCAAGGTCATGTTGCCCCTTGGCTTGGATGCGACCGAGCTGATATTGGCTACGTCGTCGGGCTTCATTTAATTGTTGTGAGCTCAATGACTGTATCGAATCTAGCGTTTGCTGGTTTCGACTTTGAGCAATATGAATCTGAAATTTGGCTTGTTGCTGAACTTTCTCAAATTGGCTTGTAAGTCGCCCTTGCCAACGTTCAAGTTGGTACTGACTGTGGGTTTGAACGCTATGCATTGCCTGTTCGCTCGATAGCTTGGCATGTTCAAGATGACTTTGTGTGGCGTTTATTAAGCGTTGCATATGTTGTTTGGCTTGCTCTGTCACTGCTTGCAAGTGCCGGCTAATGCCTGCAATGACTTTTGATGGCGTATCAAAACTGCGATGAGCGACTTCATCAAGAAGTACTTTATCTCGCTCATGACCAATGCCTACCCACACAGGCACGGGTTGCTCCGCCACCAAAGCCGCCAAATCATAGTCGTTTAAATATGCCAAATCTCCGACTGCTCCACCGCCTCTAATGATAACTAAAATATCAGGCAGTCTGCCAATGTCTGCCTTGATACGAGTAACGCCCTGAATGATGGCTTGGCGTATTTCCTGCGGGGCATGATTACCCTGAAACGTGGCGGTTTCATAATGAAAATGGCAAGCTCCAACATGATCTAATCGATCTGCATCAGCTCGAAAGTCGCCCAGTCCCGCTGCATTTTCGGGGGCAATTACCAACACCTGCTCAATATCGAATGGCTCGGGTAAAGATTTATTCAGCGTGAGTAACCCTTCAGCATCCAATTGCTCGAGCATTAAGGCGTATTGTCTCGCCAAATCACCCAGCGTATAAGTCGGGTCTATGTCGTTGATGGCGAGAGCAAAGCCATATTGCGGATGCAGGGTAGCATTGACATTCATCAGCACCGACACGCCCCGCTCAAGCGTCCGCCCAGTTTGCCGCTCAAAGCGTTTTAATACACGTTCAGCTTTGAATCGCCACAAATTACCACGCACGCTAGCGATAATTTTGCCCGTTTCATCTTTCTCCGCCAACTCAAAATAGTAATGACCGCCTTTGCTCGATACATTGCGAACTTCTGCTTTGACCCACACGCTATGGCTAAAAGTTTCTTTTACCACCATTTGCACGGCAGCCAAATAGTCGCTTAGACGTAATACCGTATCCTCTAATTCATCAATGACATCAGATTCGACTATATGAGTATTGCCATCAGCTAGCTGATCTTCGATAAGCTGACGTGATGATTTTACTATAGACGTGCCATCAGCGTTTAAACCGTCTAGCAAAGCAAGATTAGGTTTGGGCATTTAGCTATCCTGTTGATTAAGTTCGTCTGTATTTTTAGCAGTTGTAGAGGGTAATGAAGAAAGCTCCAGCCAGTCATTCATAACAAGAGCCAATTCCTCCACGCCCTCTTTTTTAAGTGCCGAAAACAATTGAATCGAAAATGGTAACTCCAACTGACGCAGCTGTTTTTGTACCATCAATAATGCGTTTTTCGCCGCTCCAAATTTTAGTTTATCGGCTTTGGTCAGTAAGATATGCACCGCCACGCCACCGTCTTTTGCCCACTTTAGCATTTGTTCGTCAAAAAACTTTAGGGGATGTCGATTGTCCATAAGTAGCACGAGCCCTGTTAAACTTTGCCGAGACACCAAGTATTCCTCAAGCTCCACTTGCCATTCATTTTTCATGGCTTCGGGCACAGCAGCATAACCATAACCAGGCAAATCGACAAGACGAGTAGCTTCCGCCATGGGCTTACCACCAATGGCAAAAAAATTAATCATCTGCGTGCGTCCTTGGGTTTTAGATGAACGGGCAAGCTCACGTTGTACGCAAAGCAAATTGATGGCAGAAGATTTGCCTGCATTGGAACGTCCTGCAAATGCCACCTCAAACCCTTCATCAGTAGGGCAGAGCTTAAACGTCGGGGCAGAAAGCATAAATTCAGTTTGAGCCAAACGTTTTTTGGCAATGGTTTTTGGGTCTTGAGCGATATTGGTTTGAGTCATAATAAGCATTAAAACAGTTGATGTATAAATTATGCCATAAAAAAACCTGCCAAACGGCAGGTTAATTTTATTTAGATGAGTCAATTAGGCAGAACAATTAAGGGGCAGATACTTTCTCAATCGTCACGTTACCGACAGCACGACTGATCATACCAATTTTTTTGGCGGCACCATACGACAAATCTAAAATGCGATTACCTGCATAGGGGCCTCTATCGTTTACTTTAACGATCACACTTTTGCCATTGGATTTGTTGGTGACTTTAAGATAAGTATTAAATGGTAATGAGCGGTGAGCTGCCGTCATGGCGTGCATATTAAACCGTTCACCATTGGCAGTTTTACGACCGTGGAACTTGCTACCGTACCACGAAGCCCGACCATTTTGGCGAAATTTACCTGTGGAACTCGAAGCCACTAATGACAAGCGGGAAAGCGTATCGGTATCGAACTCATCTTCAAGATTGCTACTCATGCTGTCATTGAATGCAAACGATGAGGACAACGGCTGGGGCGACATTGAAAGACTATCTGAAGAATAACGGTTTGGAGAGTAACTGGTCGCAAGAAGAGAACTACCTGATGCTAAAGACTGACCAGCCATATCCGATTGTAAGAGCGTGGTATTGCTTTGTTGCTCATTAGCAAGCTTGGATAATAATTTATCAATATTTGATTCTTTATTATTAAACGCCTCTGCTGTCAAATCAGAAGCAGGTTCAATTTGAGAAAATCCGCTTCCAGTAGCCAGAGCAGGGGCAGTACACATACCCAATAAACTAGCCAGCAAAAAAACCTTGGAGTAGACAGGTTTTTTCTCTGATAAAGATCGCTGCTGGATAATCGCCTCTTTGATATTCGCTATTAACTTATAATGATTCTTAAAGCTATCGAGTTTTACCATTGCATTTAATGGACTGCTATTTGTAAATTACGACAGCTTTAGCTAATGAGTTATAAAACGAACCTAATTTAAGGGACAGGTGTCACAAAAAAATTTTTATTTGTATTTTTTTTGTAAACTAAACTGACTATTATAGCGGTATACTTTGAAGAACTTTATTAAAATGAGCTACAAATAAAGAGTATAGTCAATGACACTTT
>JAAXIL010000122.1:2130-3971 GCA_012270355.1 Psychrobacter sp. | reverse complement strand
CTATATAATATTGCAATAATATCTTGCAAAATCTATTCAATACTTAATACCAATGTCTAACAATTTTTCTGACCCCATCAAGCCACAAACCGAGCCTGAACTTTCCTATCTAGAACAAGGCAAACGTCTTGGTGAACTACGACGCAAACACGGCATGACTGCCGAACAGCTAGCCGAGCAGATGACTAAGGCAGGAGCAAAGGTAAGGCGCGGCGCAATATCTAATTGGGAGCGTGGCGTAAACGGCATCGTTTCCAGCAAACTGCCGGTATTGGCTCAAATTCTTGGCGTGACCGAGGGCTATTTAATTCGCGGGGATTTGCAGGCACAATCACACCAATCTAAGCAAAATCAAGCACCTTCACCTCAATCCTCAGCGATTCAAAACCAAAACCCCAAACTTAATGAGACGACCATGTCAACGCAACCATCCATATCTAGCAAAACCAATGAATCTAGGAAACCAAAACCCCTTAAAAAGTCCGATAAATTGCAAAATGTCTGTTATGACATTCGTGGTCCGTTGCTAAAAACCGCCATGCAAATGGAAGCTGAGGGGCAACGTATCATCAAGTTAAATGTTGGCAACCCTGCCCCGTTTCGACTTGATGCCCCGCATGAAATCATACAGGACGTGGCACTTAATTTAGGTAAAGCAGAAGGCTACTCCGACTCACAAGGCATATTCTCAGCTCGTAAAGCAATCTTGCAATACTACCAAGCCAAAGGGTTATTGTCGGCTGTGGACGTGCGTGATGTGTATCTGGGCAATGGGGTGTCCGAACTTATCGTCATGACGATGCAAGCGATGATGAACGATGGCGATGAAGTGCTCATTCCCATGCCTGACTACCCTCTATGGACGGCATCGGCAACGCTCGCAGGGGGCACGCCCGTGCATTATCGCTGTGACGAGGCAAACGAATGGCAACCTGACATCGATGACATACGAGCCAAAATTACCAATAAAACTCGGGGCATCGTAGTCATTAACCCCAATAACCCGACCGGGGCATTATATTCGGTTGAGGTCTTACAACAAATTGTTGATCTTGCTCGTGAGCATGATTTGGTGATTATGGCGGATGAGATTTACGACCGTGTGCTGTATGACGATGCAGTGCATACCCCGCTTTGTACCCTAAGCGAAGATGTGCTGGTGTTGTCGTATAATGGACTGTCTAAGTCGCATCGCATCGCTGGATTTCGGGCAGGTTGGATGATGATTTCAGGCAATAAAGCCCACGCTAGCGACTTTATTGAAGGTTTGGACATGCTTGCCTCCATGCGTTTGTGTGCCAACGTGCCTGCTCAATATGCTATTCAAACCGCTTTGGGGGGCTTTCAAAGTATGCAGGCATTGACCGAAAAAGGGGGGCGATTGTATGAACAGCGTCGCTTGGCAGTTGACCGACTAAATGCCATGCCAGGGGTGTCTTGCACCGAGCCAAAAGGGGCGTTTTATTGCTTCCCTAAACTTGACCGCACCACTTATCCCATCACGGATGATACTGACCTAATGATGGAATTTTTACAGCAAGAACGGGTATTAATGGTGCAAGGCACTGGTTTTAACTGGGATGCCCCCGATCATTTCCGTGTGGTATTTTTACCAAATCTGCTCGACCTTGCCGAAGCGATGGATAGGCTAGAACGGTTTTTGACTGGAAAACGCAAAGAATTTGGTACGGGTGAGTTTGTATAAGCGAAGGTATCGACATGAACGATGAAATCGAGTATTAAAAAACTTTGACATGGTTACTGCCAAAATTACCAAACATCGAATGATTAAAAATTGCATGCAAATAAACGCCAAGTCGAATAGAGTTTCGACCATGACG
>JAAXIL010000122.1:0-2120 GCA_012270355.1 Psychrobacter sp. | reverse complement strand
TATTACAAAATTTTGAAATGGCTACTGCCAAAATTATCAAACATCCAATGATTGAAAAATTGTAAGCAAATAAACGCCAAGTCGAAAAGAATTTCGACCATGACGTATTATCTTGGACGCGAGAGCAAGACGAACAAACCCAGCGTAAAGTAAACGATGCGGTAAGAAAATTTATGAACAGTTAGACTGAACTCATTTGATTAGAATTTCAGTCAATAATCCATTGAATTTTAAACTTAAACCCTGCTCTCAAAGTCTCGCATAAAGTCACATAACGCTTTCACAGCATCCATTGAGATGGCATTATAAATGCTTGCCCGCATCCCACCGACCTCTCGGTGTCCTTTAAGGGCGAGCAATCCTGCGTCTTTTGCTTCAGCTACAAATCGCTTATCAAGCTCGGCATCACCCGTAAAAAACGGCACGTTCATGATGGAACGATAAGCGGTATCGACAGGGTTGTTATATAGAGAACTGGTATCAATGGTGTCATACAGCAGTTTGGCTTTTTGATGATTAATTTTACCCATCGCCTCAAGTCCTCCATGCTCTTCCAACCCCTCAACTACACACCCTGCTAAATACCACGAATAACTTGCCGGTCAATTAAGCATCGAGTCTTTGTCGGCTTGATTGGCATAATTTAAGATGCTCGGGCACCACTCACTTGCCTGTCCAATCAAATCCTCTCGCACGATGACAATGACCAAGCCCGCTGGACCAATGTTCTTTTGTGCCCCCGCATAAATCAAACCAAAGCGACTGACATCAATCGGCTCAGACAATATGCATGAAGACATATCGGCAACGAGCGGGGCATCAACCTGCGGTGGTTCAAAAATCTGCACCCCGTGAATGGTTTCATTCGGACAATAATGAAAATAGCGAGCGTTGGGCGAGGTTTGCCACTAATTTTGCGGGGGTACAGTGGTGAATTGATTGTTTTTTGAGCTGGCAACTTCGTTGACTTTACCCAGACCCAAGTCAGCATATCGCTTTGCTTCTTTGATGGCTTTGGTTGACCATGTGCCAGTTGTTAAATAATCCGCGGTTGCCATATCGTTCATCAAATTAAGGGGAATGGCAGAAAATTGCAACGTCGCACCGCCCTGCAAAAACAGCACTTTGTAATTGTTAGGGATACTCATTAGGCGACGCAAACGAGTTTCTGCCATGCTCGCAACTTCAATATATTCGGCACTTCGGTGACTGACTTCCATCACCGATACCCCACTTCCTTGCCAGTCCAATAGTTCGGCTTGGGCTTTTAGTAACACGTCAGTCGGCAGACTGGCAGGACCGGCACTAAAGTTGTGAGCACGGTTTGAAGTTGGGTATGAGGTTGGCTGGGCATCAGTCATGATATGCGTATCTCTTTTAAGTCAATAAATAATTGCTGTCAATTCTAGCAATTATCTTGAGCCATGAATACGCCTTTGTTGAGTGGTTAGCATGCCAAAATGAGTGTTGCGTTCAATCATTAAAGCAATCGCTTACCAAATACGTTTGACATAACTGATTTGCCATGCAACCTTAAGCATTCATCTTATCTGACCTTTACCTTGATTGGACGCACACACCCGCATGCACTTTTCTAATACTTATGCCACGCTTGACTCTCGTCTCTACCATAAGCAACCTCCTACCGCCTTACAGCACCCTAAGGCAGGGCATTTTAATCCGCTCGTTGCCAAACAAATCGGCTGGACAGATGATCCTTACCTGATGAGAAACTGGGTAGAAATTTTGGCGGGCGAGATTGTGCCTGATTGCGTTGATTCTTTAGCGATGGTTTATGCAGGGCATCAGTTTGGACACTGGGCAGGACAACTGGGTGACGGACGAGGCTTGCTGATGGCTCAGGTGCAAGACACTGAAGGCAAGCTGATGGATTTACATTTAAAGGGGGCGGGACTGACCCCTTACTCTCGCATGGGCGATGGACGGGCTGTTTTAAGAAGTACCATTCGGGAATATTTGGGCGGTCATGCCTTAACCCAACTTGGCATCGCTTCAAGTTCGGCATTGGTGTTTGTGACCTCATCCACACCTGTGCATCGTGAAAGAGTGGACCAATGGGCACGCCTCTACGTGCTGGAAACCAGCAGCGTGCCGCTGGC
>JAAXIL010000131.1:2958-4044 GCA_012270355.1 Psychrobacter sp. | reverse complement strand
ATCCAACGTGGGCTCGCATCGGGCAAATCAATGATAAGCATGATATCAGCATTCTCTATACTGCACCTACAGCCATCCGAGCCATGATGAAGGAAGGCGACAGCTTTGTGCGTGAGTCTGACCGCTCAAGCCTTCGTTTATTGGGGTCAGGGGGTGCGCCATTCAACCCTGAAGCTTGGGAGTGGTACTATAATGTGGTGGGTGAGGGGCGTTGCCCTGTGGTGGACACGTGGTGGCAAACCGAAACGGGGGGGTGTTTGATGACCCCAGTGCCGAATGCGGTTGACCTCAAACCAGGAGCTGCCATGACACCGCTATATGGCATTAAACCTGCCATTGTAGATGCCGAAGGCAAAGAGCTGGAAGGGGCATGTGAAGGTAATCTTATCATCACCGACAGCTGGCCAGGGCAGATGCGAACCATTTATGGCGACCATCAGCGTTTCTTGGATACCTACTTTAGCACCTATCCTGGTAACTACTTTACTGGCGATGGCGTGCATCGTGATGAGGACGGACATTATTGGATTACGGGACGGGTTGATGACGTGCTTAACGTGTCGGGACACCGCCTCGGCACTGCAGAAATCGAGAGTGCATTGGTGTCGCATCCCGCCACTGCCGAAGCCGCAATCGTTGGCATGCCACACGACCTTAAAGGGCAGGGCGTGTGTGCTTATGTCATCTTAAAAGCAGGTGAAGAAGCCAGCGACACACTAAAATCAGAACTTAACCGCCATGTGCGGGCTGAGATTGGTCCTATCTCCAATCTAGATGCCATTTATATTGTGAATGGCTTGCCCAAAACTCGCTCGGGTAAAATCATGCGTCGCATATTACGCAAATTGGCTTCAGGTCAGTTTGACGGCTTGGGTGATACCTCAACACTAGCTGACAGTGACGTGGTCGATGAGTTGATTGAGGTGGTAAAAGCAGGACAAAGTGCTTAGTTTTAATCTGCCACAAAAAAAGGACTCAAATTTGAGTCCTTATTTACTATTTTATAACGACCTATAAAAGCATATACAAATAAGCAGATTATTTTATTTTTGCTACTTTGAACACCACATGTTTCACAGCCTTCGT
>JAAXIL010000131.1:0-2948 GCA_012270355.1 Psychrobacter sp. | reverse complement strand
CCGCATAGCTACAATCACGGCATCGATGACTTTCTTGTCGATGATACGCAGGCCTTTGGTAGATACACGAAGGCGAACAAAGCGGTTTTCGGACTCTACCCAAAAACGATGCCAATGCAAATTTGGCTGAAAACGACGACGGGTTTTGTTGTTGGCGTGCGACACGTTGTTACCAACCATCGGACGCTTGCCTGTCACTTGACACACACGAGACATAACACACTCCTAATTTGTTAAGCATGGCAAGGGCATCTTTGACTGCTTGTTTATATTGCTTATAAATAAAAACGGTTTGCAAAAATGCTCATCTGCCACTCATCAACTCTAAGGCTTGCGGTGATGGACACAAGGCGAAGTTGACGTAAAAATGGGTTTGGATGGTGGTGCATCTTGTCGCCACAACAACAAATGTACACCTGTATTTATAAAACGATAGAAATTTTAAGGGCGAGATTTTAGCACACTAGACAAACGAATGGAACTGGTAAGCGGGTTTGATTTTAAAGAAATGAGTTTTGGCTGATTAATGCTATGTTAAACTTAAAAGTTGATACCCCGTTCCAAACATTCAGCCAAATTTTTGCTACAGCATTTCGCCTACGCGTGGCTCGGTGTGGCGATTGGTTTGGCTCATCTAAAATTAAACCATTCCACCACCCACACCCCCAATATTGCCATTTAATTCTTGTGCCAAGCGGTACGCCTCATGGTCGTTCATGCCTGTGATAAAGTCTAAAATATTTAACGCATTGGCATACACGTCTGTGTCAAGTTCTCGACCAACAGAAGTTAGATAACCATCCAATAATCGAAGCAAATGTCCTTGCTCAAAATTGGGTGAAGCATCTGATAGAGGTAGGGTGGCAAGTGGCATAAACGTATCAAGCAAAGTTTGCAAACAGCGATTTGCCATTAGCTCTAGGCGAACTTTGCTGGCATGGCCAAAGATTTCACGTTTGGCAACGGTTTTTGCTTCATTGATGCCATCCATAATGTCCGCCTCACAGTGGTCAAACAAACTGCCTTGCATCTCGCCAGCCAACATGACGTCCATATTCTGCACAAAGCTTTCGCTCACGGCTTCTACTAAACGCATCATGGCTCGTCCTCGCATCGACGCAAGCCGTTGAGCAATGGGAGCATGGCTCGTCACTTCAGGCGGTGCACCCCGCTCGCCGATAAGCCTCAGCAATAAAGGTTCAACTTGTGCATAATCCAGCATGCCCAAATGAATGCCGTCTTCTAAATCAATCAACGCATAACAAATGTCATCCGCTGATTCGAGCAGATAGGCGAGGGGATGGCGGGCAAAGCCCTCAAAATCTTCAGATTCGGGCAGATGTAAATAGTGAGCCAAGCGTTCAAGCATCTCAGCTTCTGCCATAAAACAGCCGTATTTTTGGATGCTTAAGCCATGCGAATTGCTGTGTTCACCGAGGGTGTTGCGATGGCTAGCAAGCCACGGGTATTTCATAAATGCCCCAAGCGTCGCACAGGTCAGACGCATTCCGCCCGCATCGGGGTGATGCTCGTTGCGGGTGAGCAGTCGAAAGCCTTGGGCATTGCCCTCAAAGCCAAGCAAGTCCAGTTGCTGAGACGGGGTAAGATGAGCCAAAAAGTCTGATCGAGCGTCCGCATGAAACCAGTCTCGAATGGCGTATTCCCCCGCATGCCCAAACGGCGGATTGCCAATGTCATGAGCGAGGCAAGATGCTTGCACAATGACGCCAACGTCTGCCACGCTCACGCCTTGCGGTAGGCCATTGCTCAAGGTGTCATGTAGCTTTTGTCCCGCTTGCATCCCAAGCGAGCGTCCAATGCACGACACTTCGAGTGAATGGGTGAGCCGAGTATGAATGCCAAGCTGATTGGTGAGCGGGTGCACCTGCGTTTTTTGATTCAGTTGACGGAATGACTGCGAAAAAATTAAACGGTCATAATCTTTATGAAATGGCGTGCGGGCAGGCTCAGATTGAGTGGCGGTTTGATTAGACGCATTTGATCGATAGGATGACCCTAGCCGATGCGAAGATAGCAACTTTTCCCAATGCTGACTTGCGGTCAGTGTTGGGCGAGAATGGGTAAGAGGCAAGGAATGCTGGCTCATCAGATAACCTGTTCAGAATGAAGCTGATGTCTTAGCCTAGCAAACCTTGCCCCGTAAATGCCATTTAGTTTTATAACCTTTAACCTTCCGATTTACACCGATACCAAACGGGGGCGTCGTCGGGGTTGGCGGTATGGTCTAGCACCACGCCCGATAGCACGGCTTGTGCATCTTGTTCGTTTCCTTTGCTGTGCCAACTCATGCCAAAACCATCTAAAACGCCTGCCTCGGTGCTGTATTTTGCACCCGAAGCAGACGGCATTTGGGTGAGGTCATATTCCAAACCGTCAATCAGCAAATGAGCGGTGGCAGGGTCGCTGTCGGTATGATAAAACGCCCCGACTTCTAGAGTTTGAGGTAATTCATCGCCAGCAATGGGGTCGTCTAAATTGGCATTTTTGTCGCAGTGAAAGGCAATGCGGTTAGCGTCATGGTCGTGCCCTGCGTGGTTATGTTCCGCATGATTTTTATCTGTATGCTGATGTTCATCTTGATCATGCTCTTCATGTTCGTGTTCTGCATGAACGTGTGATTCTGTATCAATGTCATGTCCTTGCTCTTGCTCACTTTCATCATGTGGCATGGCATCGGTCGTTGTTGCGTGCTCGGCGGTGGTGTCCTCACTATGTTCCGCATCTTGTGAGGCAGGTTGACATGCCACCAAACCTAGCGACATTAAACACGCAAGTGAAATTGCAGTAATTGATGGTTTGAGCGTTCGCGTTGATCGTAAAGAAGTGGATAGGGAAGAAGACTTCATAATGATTTCTTAATTATTAAAAGTTTATAATGTTATATTATAATACCGAAATGACTACTTTAGTTAACGTCTTAAACTTTT
>JAAXIL010000064.1 GCA_012270355.1 Psychrobacter sp. | reverse complement strand
TTGTCGGCGAAACCACTGCGGCGAACGCCACAGTGTTTAATCGGTTCGTGGAGCAAAATAGTTATGCCGCTAACCCACTGTTTGCTACGCTAGACCCCACGCTTCGTCGCATTGACTGGCAAGGGGTAGGGCGTGTCGTCTTGGTAGATACGGTCGGGTTTGTGCGTCACTTGCCACATGAGCTGGTTGAGTCATTTCATGCCACCTTAGAAGAAACGCTAGCGGCAGAGTTACTCTTGCACGTCATTGATTCATCCCGCCCTGATATGTTTGAGCAAATCAAAGCCGTTAAGGATGTGCTGGCGAGCATTGATAACGATGTGCCTGTGCTCGAAGTCTATAACAAAATTGACGTGACGGGCGAGCCTGCCCAAATTACCTATGCCAAGCCGAATAAGCCGAGCCGAGTGTATGTGTCTGCCCGAGCTGACCTTGGCATGAGCATGCTGAAAACTGCGGTGCAAGAGCTCATCACGGGCAAGATGCACACCTTTGAGCTGACCTTGCCATTTGATGCAGGGGCGTTCAAAAGTGAATTGTATCAATTGGATGTCGTCGAGCAAGAAACGTTTGATGAGATGGGGCATGAGGTGCTTACCGTGCGACTGCCGAGCGACAAGTTGCAACAATTGCTCGGGCAAGCAGGGCTTGAACCAAACGATGTTTTACCTACCGAGCAAGCCAAATTGGTGATGCCGACGTTAGAGCATTTTGAACAGTAGAACATTCTAAGAGTTATAACAGTTAAAGCCATCAATCATGTCACTTTCCACTGCCCGACAAATCTCATTGCCACTTGCCATAGCCATGACGCTGGGCATGGTGATTGTGGTGCGAGAAGGGGCATGGCTACTGTGCCGTGAATTGGGTTATGAGAGTGCCAGCAACATTGTTGGAATGCTGATTTTATTTGTCCTTTTGATGGCCTGGCGATGGCTCAGTGGATTACCCAACTGGCTGAATCGTGCCAGTGGTATACTGCTGGCAGACAGTGCATTTGCCTTTTTGCCTGTGTCGGCTGGGGCAGGTATTTTGATGCTCAAATTAGGCGATGAGTTTTGGGGGATTACGGTGACGATTTTAGTTTGCACTTTAATTCCGCTATGGGCAATGGCAACCCTAGCCAATCAATGGCTAAAAGATGACGATCAAACCGACAGTAACTTAGATAATGAGTCAGGTAGTGAGCCAGATAGTCAGTTATCAAAAGAACAGGTAATAGAAAACTGATGCCAACTGCAATGCCTGATACCGCCCTTAGTATCATCGCCGCCATCCTTTTAACCTTGGTGGCTCATGTTCTTGCTCGTTGGCTGTCGCTAAAAATTAAAGGCTTGCCAACCATCATTGTGGCATTGGCGTTGGTATTGCTGTTTTTATGGGGAATTGATTGGG
The DNA here is from genome assembly GCA_012270355.1 of Psychrobacter sp. Lineage (GTDB taxonomy): Bacteria > Pseudomonadota > Gammaproteobacteria > Pseudomonadales > Moraxellaceae > Psychrobacter. Next base: position 2,656 of record JAAXIL010000064.1, on the reverse strand, counting down.
CGTACGACGATTATTATGCGGTTGCCAAACCAGTATTTGATCATCTGCTCGGTTACGTTACTGTACTTTTAGCAGTACCATTGGCGACCATGAGTTTTAAGGGCTTACCCATCAAAAAACTGCTCGGCATTGTGGCGATTGCCAGCCTTATCGGAGCATTGTTGCCGATGGGTATGACGCTATTATTTAGCTTAAGTCAGTCGACCATTTTGGCATTTGCTTCCCGTTCGGTGACCACCCCCATTGGATTGAGCATTGCCGAAATTATTTCTGCCCCCCTTGCCATGGCGAATCTTATCATCATCGTGTCAGGGTTACTTGGAGCAGCAGTGGCAAAGCCATTGTTTGCAAAAATTAATGATGATCGAGCCAAAGGATTGGCTTTAGGTTTAGTGGCTCATGCGTTTGGCACGGTTGAAGCATGGCAAATAAGCCCAACTGCAGGGCGTTATGCGGCGTTTGGTTTGGCAGTCAATGGGCTATTAACCGCTCTTTGGATACCGCCATTATTACTATTTTTGCTATAGCTCGGTCATGCCATAGTTACCTTTTGTTACCCTATAAGCGGTAAGATAGTTCGGTTTAGTGGTTACCTAAACTTACAAAACTATGGTATATTTTGTGTCGCTTATCTCGATGCATTTGTTTTGATTTTTGCTTTGCTTCCAGCTCTCAATTATTGGTGATTTTCATGTTATCCATGTTTTCAATTCGTTCCTCTTTCAGTCCTGCTAAGCTAGGTATGCTGACTGCTATGGTGGGCGGTGTTACTCTATTAGCGAGCCCTCCAGCCGTTGCTGGCAATATGTACGTTTACAAAGACAATAATGGACAAGTGCTGTTAACCAACGTCAACCCATCGGGCAACTTTGATAAGTTCACTAAAAAAGTCAAAGTGACCTATTACCCAAGCAATACCCCTTTTCCGAGTTCGGATAATTCTGGCTCAACTATCAACGCCCCTTCTAGCTATCGGGGTTTTTCATCGCCAAGTACCAGCCCGAATCGCAATGCGTACGACCATCTGATTCGGGCATCAGCGGCTCGGCATGGGGTTGATGCAGCTCTCATGAAAGCCATGATGCATGCCGAATCCGCCTTTAATCCCAACGCCCGCTCGCCTGTTGGTGCTCAAGGTTTGATGCAACTCATGCCTGCGACGGCTCGCCGTTTTGGTGTGTATAATGCTTGGGATCCTGCTCAAAATATTGAAGGGGCAGCAAAATATATTGCGTGGCTCACACGTCGTTTTAATGGCAATGTTGAGCACGTGGTTGCCGGCTATAATGCAGGTGAGGGTAATGTGGATAAATACGGAGGAATTCCGCCTTTCCGCGAAACCCGAAACTACGTTAAAAAGGTGTTGGGACGCTATAATACGCTGTATAAAAACGATGCTAGTTTACTTAATGCGTCAGGAATAAGCTCGGCATCAGGAAATAATGTGACCATTCGACGCACCAGCTATGGCACCACAAGCAATGGCTATAGCAATAGTAATTATGCCCAAAGTGCATTTGATGCGGTACGTTAATAGCAGTCTGCTTACTTGATTAAGCTCAATATTTGATTGTTTTTTACCGAAGCCATTGATTATTATCCGATAGTCAATGGTTTTTTTTGGATGATTGGTAAGTTTTTGGATTATGAAGAAATTGATTTGACGCGTAACACCCACATATATATGAATAACGATAGGGTGGGTTTACTCTATATATTTATGTCACGGTTTTTTTAAGGAAGTTAATTATGATGCGTATTGGTTTGTTTTTAATGACTAACCTCGCAGTCTTGGTGGTGTTTGGCATTGTGGCTTCGATATTCGGTATCGGTAGTGTGCATAGTGCAGGCGGACTCAATCTCACAAGCCTTATGATCATGTGTTTTGCGTATGGCATGATTGGCTCAATCGTATCATTGTTTTTGTCCAAATGGATGGCAAAAAAGTCGATGCGGGTGCAAGTGATTGAAACCCCAAACTCTCAAGCTGAGCGTTGGCTGGTTGAGACAGTGGCAAAGCAGGCAGATATGGTTAAAATCGGCATGCCAGAAGTTGGCATTTTTGATAATGCTCAGCCTAACGCATTTGCAACGGGGTGGAATAAAAATAATGCACTGGTTGCAGTTTCGACAGGGCTGCTACAAACCATGACGCCCGAAGAAGTAGAAGCTGTACTTGCCCACGAGATTGGGCATGTTGCCAATGGCGATATGGTAACGCTTGCCTTGATTCAAGGCGTGGTGAATGCGTTTGTCATGTTCTTTGCTCGTATCATCGGTTCATTCGTAGATAGAACGGTGTTCAAAAACGAAGGCGATGGCCCAGGTATCGGTTATTTAGTGACGAGCATCGTCATGTACATCGTGCGGGGCGGTTTGGCAACGGCATTTTGTTTGTGGTGTACCAGTGGCTTGCCTTGTGGCTGCTGCCTCAGCTGTCAGCAGTTGTAACTACTTCGCCCTTGTTGGCCAAGGAGCTGCAGCATTGCGGTTGTGCTCCACAGCGGATTTCTGTTCTTCCCTGTTGTCTTAGGCAGAACCAGGAGAAAATGGGTTTGGCTTTACCGATGGCTGAGGTTCGAGAAGCCGAACCTTTGCGGGTGCTGTTCATCGGTCGTCTTGATAGCTACAAGCGCCTTGATTGGTTGCTTGGGGC
>JAAXIL010000086.1:3708-4054 GCA_012270355.1 Psychrobacter sp. | reverse complement strand
ATCCAATCCCAACCAAATCCATAACGGATTAATCTCTAAACTACCCGCCGGCGAAACTTACACGTCTTGCAAAAATGGCAACGGAAAACCCGCCACAATGGTGATGCTCGTTGGATTCATATCATTCCGCCAAGGCAATTCGAGCAGATATTGATGGAACAAAGTCAGATAAGTAACAACCCCTGCCAAAGCAATGAGACAGGCATGATGGCAAATGCGATGCCTAAACCTATAGCTATGAGCCTGCAACGTCGAAAGCTTCCGTAACAGCACCGAGCAAATCGAATTAGCTGCGACAAATGAGCACATGACGACGAAGTCGCCTGATTGAAGGATAGGTTTATAG
>JAAXIL010000086.1:0-3698 GCA_012270355.1 Psychrobacter sp. | reverse complement strand
TATTTGGGTAGCTTTTGATGATAAAAAACAAGGTTGGCACGACAAAATGGCAAAAACAGTGGTCGTCAAAGTACATTGATTGAGAAGATTGAGTGATTAAACCTTCCTAACCAGCACCGACCCAATCGAATAACCTGCCCCAAATGAACACATCACGCCCAAGTCGCCTGATTTAAGCTTATCTTTATAGCGATGAAACACGATAATCGGGCTTGCCGAACTGGTATTGGCAAATTCATCAATCACCATCGGGGCGATGGCTTTATCCGCTTCTTTACCCATCACTTGACGCAAAATTAAATCAATCATATTGGCATTGGCTTGGTGTAGCCACATCATTTTGACAGTATCGGTTGGCAAGTCATTTTCCGCCAACTGCTCTTTGATTAAGCTCGCCACTTTTGGACACACGTCCCGAAACACTTTACGCCCATTTTGCATAAACAAATGGTCACTGGTTGGCGATTGCAAATCATTGTTAATGTCATCGCCCTGCCCGTTTTGTCTGGCTAAGTCTTCACTGCGATTTAAGAAACCAAGCTCATTTTTAATGTTGGTAGAAAACTCGGTAAACAGTTTGCTATCAATAATCCCGAACCCTTTTGGCTCTCGCCCGCTGTCTTTTCCACACGCCTCAATGATGCTGGCGGTTGCCACATCGCCAAAAATAAAATGACTGTCTCGATTTCGCCAATTAAGGTGTGCCGAGGTGATTTCAACATTCACCACCGCCATGCGTTTGCCCAGCCCCGCCTGAATCGAACCGACCGCCTGAGCGATACCAAACGTCGCCGCACTGCACGCCACGTTCATGTCATAGGCAAATCCGCCCGTCATGCCGATAAAATGCTGAATTTCAATCGCCAACGCTGGATACGCCCGAGGCAAATTTGAACACGCCACTATGATGCCGTCCAACTCATCTGCTTGAAGCCCCGCTTCGCTTAATGCGTCATTTAACGCATCCATGCCCATTTGTGCCATCAGCGACGGCGTTTCGCCCAAGGTGCGAGCAGGCAGGCGTGGGGTCATGACATTGGGGTCTAAAATGCCGTCTTTATCCATCACATAGCGAGACTTAATGCCCGACACTTTGGTGATAAAATCCGCATCGGAAGCTTCAAGAGCTTCAATCTCACCGCTCGCAATCGCCTCAGCGTTTTCACGGTTATATTTCTCGACATACGCATTAAACGACTCAACCAACTCGTCGTTGCTGATACTATGTGGGGGCGTGAACAGCCCTGTGCCTGTGATGTAGATGGACATTGTATTTCCCTTTTATCGTCTTGACTAAACTGTTGTACTATAGCATACCTGCCCTCATCGCAAACCCTTAACGCTATGCCATGACCACATTAAGTACCACCCTTATGCAAACCACCTGCCCGAACGCCACCCGAGTGGCAATTTTGGGGGCGGAAAGCACAGGCAAAACCACACTTTGTCAAGATTTGGTTCGTCACTGTCGCCAAAATTTGCATATCAACGCCAAATGGGTCGTGGAATATATGCGTCCTTACGCCGAAGCGAAGTTTGACCGAGGGGAAGGCATCATTGATTGGGGCGATTTACTGCCCATTGCCATCGGGCAGATGCAAGCGGAAAATGAAGCGTGCAAGATGGTCAGCGAACAAGGGGGCGGATTGGTGTTTTGCGATACGTCCTTGTTTGAAATTATGGTGTATTCGTATCTGTATTTCGATGCTTGCCCAACCCCGATTGAACAAGCTGTCGAGCAATTGTATTACGACTTAATCGTGCTGACGGGTCTTTCTGTGCCATGGCAAGCGGACAACGTGCGAGAATCGCCACACGGGCGAGAAGCCACTGATGCCAGTTTCGTTGAAGCACTTAGCTTGCACAATTTAGACTATGTACGAATTGATGGCGGACGAAAAGAACGGGTGCAACGTATCACAGAATTGCTTAAACTTAATCGCACCTAAATCCAACTATATTAAAAGTCAACCTTGTCAAATCTGACTAAATTAACGACAATGGCACACTAAATTTCTCATTCATTTCATACCAAATCAAAAATCGAAATATCGCGGAAAACGAGCGAAGATAGTACAACGAGTACAGCGAGCGAGTTTGACAATGAGATTTTGATTTTTGGGAATGGTATACCTTAGGATAATTTATGACCGACCAAGCCCTACAACAAACCATCGAACAAGCCTTTGACAACCGAAGCGAATACAGCCCATCAACCATGCCACAGGACGTGAAAGATGCGGTCAATACCGTGCTCACCCAATTAGACAATGGCGAGCTTCGAGTAGCCGAAAAGAAAAATGGCGACTGGGTAGTGAATGAATGGGCAAAAAAAGCGGTGCTTCTTTCATTCCGCCTAAACGACAACACCCCCCTGCCAGCAGGAGCAGACCTACAGTTTTATGACAAAGTACCCACAAAATTTGCCAACTGGACAGCCGAACAGTTTGCCGAAGCAGGCGTGCGTGTCGTACCCCCTGCCGTTGCTCGTCGTGGCTCGTTTATTGCCAAAGGCGTGGTACTCATGCCCAGCTACACCAACATCGGTGCGTATGTGGACGAAGGCACCATGGTAGACACCTGGGCAACTGTTGGCTCATGTGCTCAAATTGGCAAAAACGTGCATCTATCAGGCGGTGTGGGCATCGGGGGCGTACTCGAACCCTTGCAAGCCTCACCCACGATTATTGAGGACAACTGCTTCATCGGTGCTCGCTCAGACAGCGTGGAGGGCGCGATTGTCGAGGAACGTTCAGTCATCTCGATGGGCGTTTACATCGGACAATCGACCAAAATTTATGACCGTGAAACAGGTGAAGTGCATTACGGACGAGTGCCCGCAGGTTCAGTCGTGGTATCAGGCTCATTGCCAAGCAAAGATGGCTCACACAGCTTATATTGTGCCGTCATCGTCAAAAAAGTCGATGAAAAGACTCTAGCGAAGACGAGCATCAATGAGTTGTTAAGATTGGCGTAGGGTTTTATTTTAGGAGGGTTTGGGGAGGGAGCATTATTAATGAATTGAATAAGACAGTTGATTCCAAATTCTTTAATACGCTAAAAGTTGTGTTCCCCCGCCTTGTTAAGCAGGGGGCTAGGGGGAGGTTAGCGAGGCACGAGAGTAATCCCAAAGTTAGAATAAAATCCAGCTTAAGATAGAGTCGTGTTACGCTATCGCTAACACGACCTACTCAGCTTATTTATAGGGTATTGCAAGCTCTACCCAACCTACAACTTAAATTCCTCACACTCTTTAACGTACAACATTCAACTAATTTATCACCTCAAACCCATCGGAAAACCACATGAAAGCCAGCCAATTTTTATTTGCCACTCTCAAAGAAACCCCAAGCGATGCCGACATCGTATCCAGCCAACTCATGCTACGAGCAGGCTTAATCCGCAAGCTGGCATCAGGGCTATACGTTTGGCTACCGATGGGGCTAAAAATCTTGCAAAACGTCGAACGCATCGTGCGAGAAGAAATGATCAACGCTGGAGCGATGGAGGTGCTGATGCCCATGACCCAACCTGCTGAATTGTGGCAGGAGTCAGGACGCTTTGAAGACTACGGGGCGGAGCTCTTACGTTTCAAAGACCGTCACGAGCGGGATTTCGTATTGGGCCCGACGCATGAAGAAGTCATCACTACCCTTGCCAAAGTCGAACTACTAAGCTAAAAGAAAATACACGTCAAA
>JAAXIL010000017.1:6624-20121 GCA_012270355.1 Psychrobacter sp. | reverse complement strand
GTTTAATTGGTTATTATCTAAATCTTGTATGTATGAGTTTAAAGCGAAAATTAAATCTTCAACATAAGTTTGGATGTCTAATAAATTTTCTCTAAACTTTTGAATTTTTAAATCAAAATCTGCTGTTCTATTAAGGTTTTTTATGGATTGATTTATCAAAGACGATACTGATGGTTGATCATGACTGAAACTATTTAAGTTTTTTAAAGATGATTGAATTGAAATATTTATTTCGAGCTTATTAACAAGTTTATATTAGAATATCTCCTCTAACCCCCCTACTAGATAGCCTACATCAAAGTCTAAACTAGCGACATCATTGTCATCAATCATAGCACTGACATCAGCTGAGTTTTGACCAATGTAAGCGTGAGCAATCATGTTGTCTTTGTACATATACTTACCACCTAGCACAACTTGATCTGAATCAAAGTTATCAATACCTGCTAGGTTGTCAGTTTTGTTGTACTGAAGATATACAGATGCAGGCTTAGCAAAGTTAGTTAGACCCATTTCGCCGCTAACTACTAGACCTTTTTCTTTTTTAGAGCCAGCATAATCATAATCAGCTACTTGATATAGAGCACCTAACGTTACAGGCATTGCCATATATTTATTTAAATCAATAGTAGCAGTACCACGAATTACATCACCACCGTAACTAAGTTCTTCATCAAATAATGTCCACTTGGTATTGGCGTCCATATCTTTAGTATATGCAAGACCAGCAGTGAAGCCAGTACCTTGGTCAAACATCAATGATGCGCCAAAGCCATTGTCATTGCTACCAAAACTTTCATCTGCAGAATACTGTACCGCCAATTCTACTGGTACACCATTATATTTTGGTGCAATCCAGACAACTGAGTTATCTTGACGCTTAAAGCTAACCATATTTAATGCTTGGACAATATCTTCACTAAAACCAACAACTCTTCCGTTTTCATCTATATCTAATTCAGATTCAGTGTTAAGCGTATTAGAACCTAAGTTGTTCCAGTAGCCTTCAGTAACAGTGACGTTGTTTACGTAATCTAAGACAGAAGTATTACGACCTACACGTACTTGACCAAAGTTCTTATTTGCAAAACCTAGGAAAGTATCACGACTTTTGAAAGTGTTATCATCTGAAGCATCAACATCAATACCATACTCTAACTGATAGATAACATCAGTGTTAGCGGTCATCGCTTCAGAACCTTTAAAGCCTAAACGTGAAAAATGCGAATTAATTTCTACTGTATTTTCATCTTCATTACCAGAGAATTTTTCACCTGCATTGTCTACATAACGCGCATCAACTTCAGCATTTACATAGTCAGCAGTAACAAATGCTTTACCATATACGGTAGGAGCGGCATTGGCTGCAGAAACAGATAGAGCAGCAACGGCTGATGCTAAAAGTAGTTTTTTCATGGGAAATCTCTCCACTTTACAATTTTAGTAATGGGCTGCTCTAGTAAGGCAACGCCCAAAGGTTTAAATTAAGTGCCTTAAATTTTAAGATAAAATTTACTTAAACACTAATTAAGGTACAGACATTGTTACAAATAAATGTGAGAGATTAGTGAAAGTTTGAAAATTAAATCATTACCTGTGGATTATATTTAGAACAGTCAATGATGTAGTTTATAAATTACTAATCACCTTTCTATAACATTATTCAACATCTTGTTACTTCGGGTATAAGCATATCAACTTTGAAATAATTTGCAACATTTATTTGCAAGATTGCTCAACAAATTCTTAACATAATTATGGCAAACAAAAGCCTAGGTAACTTAAGTTGCCTAGGCTTTGTTACTTCTTAAGTTAAGTGTTAGCTGGCTTTTAGGTTTAAACGGGCTTGATGCAACAACGGCTCGGTATAGCCACTGGGCTGCTCACGTCCCTTAAGTACCAAATCTTTTGCTGCCCCAAAAGCAATAGAACCTTCAAAGTCATCCGCCATTGGACGATAATTTGGATCGCCTAGATTTTGTTCATCCACCACTTTTGCCATGCGTTTGAGTGAGGCTATAACGTCATCTTCAGTGACTACGCCATGATGTAGCCAGTTAGTCAACAATTGGCTAGAGATACGCAACGTGGCACGGTCTTCCATCAAACCCACGTCGTTGATATCAGGCACTTTTGAACAGCCGACAGCTTGCTCCACCCAACGCACGACATAACCCAAGATGCCCTGAGCGTTGTTATCCAGTTCTTGCTGTTTTTCTTCATCAGACCAATCGGTATTTTTGGCAAGTGGAATGGTTAAAATATCGTCCACATTCGCACGCTCACGATTTTTTAAGCCTTCTTGAACGTCTGCCACATCCACCTGATGGTAATGAATGGCGTGCAAGGTTGCACCAGTTGGCGATGGCACCCATGCGGTCGTTGCTCCCGATTGGGGATGAGCCATTTTGGTTTCGACCATTTCTTTCATTTCGTCAGGTTTCGCCCACATGCCTTTACCGATTTGAGCTTTACCCAACAGTCCTGTTGCCAAACCAACATCGACGTTCCACTGCTCATAGGCAGGTTGCCATGCTTGCGATTTCATTTCTCCTTTACGGACAAATGCCCCAGCGTTCATGCTGGTGTGGATTTCATCGCCTGTGCGGTCTAAGAAACCCGTATTGATGAAAATCACCCGTTCTTTGGCAGCACGGATACATTCTTTTAAGTTGATTGTGGTGCGACGCTCTTCGTCCATGATGCCCATTTTTAGCGTATTACGAGGCAAGTCTAGAGCATCTTCAACTGCTCCAAACACGTCGTTAGCAAAAGCCACTTCTTCGGGGCCGTGCATTTTTGGCTTCACGATATACATAGAACCGGTGCGAGAGTTCGACAGTTTGCTCTTGCCTTTGATGTCATTTAGTGTAAGTAGTGGCGTGATTAACGCATCCATCAAGCCTTCAAAGATTTCTTCATCTTTTTGTCCACCATGTTCGCTCATGTCTACCAAAATAGCAGGGTTTTGCATGAGGTGTCCCACATTGCGAACCAACATGAGTGACCGCCCAGGTAATACCAGTTTGCCTCCGTCTGGCGTGGTGTATTCACGGTCAGGGTTTAGCGTGCGGGTTTGCTCTTTACCACCTTTCAAAAAGGTCTCGGACAAATCGCCATTCATCAAGCCAAACCAGTTACGATACACTTAGACTTTTTCTTCGGCATCGACAGCAGCCACCGAGTCTTCACAGTCTTGAATGGTGGTCACCGCTGCTTCCATTAACACATCTTTAATATGGGCAGGATCGTCTTTCCCGACGTTGTGATTGGCATCGATTTGGATTTCAACGTGTAGGTTATTATGCGTAAGCAAAATGCCAGTTGGATTAGAAGCGTCGCCGACATAACCCACAAACTGCTCAGGGGTAGCTAATTCAGTGTTGCTATCGCCTTGTTGGATTTGCAACTTACCATCCACGACCGAAAAACCTGTGGCATCGGTGTAGCTACCACTAGCTAGGGCAAAGTGCTCGTCCAAAAAGGCTTTGGCATACGCCACCACTTCTGCCCCACGCTTTGGATTATAGCTGCTGCCTTTATCTTTGCCGTCTGCGGTGTCAATCATGTCCGTGCCATATAAAGCATCGTATAGGCTACCCCAACGGGCATTGGCAGCGTTTAAGGCAAAACGGGCGTTCCGCACAGGTACCACCAGCTGGGGTCCGGGCGTGGTGGCAATCTCGGCATCGACGTTGTCGGTTTGAACATTAAAATCTTCACCTTCAGGTAATAAATAGCCGATGTCAGTCAAAAACTGTTTGTATTTAGGAAAATCAATTTCGCCATTAGTAGCAGGATTGTCCAAATGCCATTGGTCGATATTGGCTTGAATCTCGTCTCGTTTAGCAAGCAACTCTTTATTACGAGGGGTAAACTTGGCAATCACCTCGGCAAAATTTTGCCAATATTTTTCGGCATCTATACCAACTTTTGGGGTAACTTCATTGGTGATAAAATCATATAGTTCTTTGTCGATGGATAAAATGCCTTTTTCAATACGTTCACTGCTATTACTCATAAATTAACCTTATTGTAGGGGTGGATGAATTGGGTATCAAAGACTTAAGTTTTAAAGGTAGACTTAAGCGGTAATTAGTGCGGTTCATGGTACTATCAATCAGATAAATTAACAAGGCAACCCCATTTATATGCTAAATGACGACTATCATCCGCTTATTTACGCACGAAAACTAAAGCCTAAAATTTGTTAAAATGAAACTTTAAAATTATGAACATCATTTATGACTGCTAGCAACATTGATTTAACGGCTATTCATCAATTTTTAGGAACAAAAACCCCTGAGGCTTGGTTGGACGCTGCCCGTACAAATTTGCCACTAATAATTCAAGACCATGCCAATTGTGAGAAAAAGGCGGCAGGCACAGCGATGAATTTGATTTTTCGCTATGAGTTCCATCGAGATTTGCAATTAAAACTGGCTCAACTGGTGCGAGAAGAAATGCTCCATTATGAGCAGGTGGTTAGCATCATGGCAGAGCGGGGTCAACAATGGCAACATTTACCCGCTGGACGATATGCGAAAGGCATGCTCAAATACAAACGTACATTTGAACCCGCCGCCATGATGGATGTGCTCATTATTGGGGCATTTATTGAGGCACGGTCGTGCGAACGGTTTGCCGCTTTGAGCGAAGTCATCGATGATGAACGATTGGCAAAATATTACCGCTATCTACTTAAGTCTGAAAGTCGTCATTTCGAGGACTATATTGAGCTTGCTCGCTCGCTTCAAAACCTGCCCATAGACGACAGAGCTTTAAAGAATGCTTTGAAGGACAGCACGAACTCAAGCGTTAAACTGGATGATACCAGCTTAGACGTTGATAAGCGTGTCGCTTTTTTTCGAGATATTGAAGCTGAATTAATCACCAGCCCAGATGATGAATTACGATTCCACAGCGGTGTGCCGTCTTTTACATAGAATTTTTTTGACATAGATAATTCACAATTTGGTACAAAAAAAGGCTTAATTAAGCCTTTATTCTTTTGAACATTTCTATAGTCACGACGTTGCTTAGAATTTATTAAAGCGTGCGAGTCTGAGCTTTATCTATCGTCGCATAGCGGTTACGCTCATTAATCTCTTCGCTGATGGGTTCATCAGACGGTACCGTCTCTGAATTAACTCCTCCATCAAATGCTTCACCCTTTTGATCTCGTGGGTCTGGCTGACGAGCTGGATTATCGCCATCGTTGACGTGTTTGGTATCTACCACGCCCTCTTCAAAGGTTTCTTGACCTTTGGTATTTTCGATGGTTTCGCTTTCTACTTTTGCCGATCTTTTCGCCTCTCGACTGGCTTCAATATCTGCCTGAGTAATGGTTTCGTCCAGTGGCGTTTTGGTGAGATGCGGGTCATTGGTTTGTACAGTGGTCATGGTCTGGTTATCCTTGGCTGAATATTGTCCGATATTATCAAAGTTGCTAAAAAGACGCTAAAAATCAGCGAGGTTTGTTTGCTACCTCGTCAGCCGCATCCTTTCCCACAACATATTCATCCGCCTCGCCTTTAATATCAGAAGGCACACTGTTTTGAGACACATTATGCTCACGAGCTTCTTCTTGTACTTCTCGAGCCTCTGCTGCTGCCTTTGGGTCTTTGATGGTAATGGTTTCGTTGATTGACATATTACTTCCTACGAGTTGTACTAAGTTTTAAGCGTAAAAACTGCTAATTAAAATAGCAAATTAGGATTCTAAATCTTTATCGATAAATGGGGCAGGATTCTCACCTTTTTGAGCATCCGTTTTACCACTTTCATCATTATTTTTTAGAGCATCAAGATTAGGATTTTGTGCCGACTTTTGCACGTCTGATAGCTCTTCGGGTTTATTCGCCTTGTTGTCTGCGTTGCTCATGATTGTTTCCTTAAGATCAAATTATTAAAAATCGTGGCATCAACTATCACATACTCTTACTGAATAACCAATATTAAGTTGGTTGCTGTATGTCCGATTTTTGTTTCAAACTTAGCTTACTGGTATTTAAACTCAATTCTATATCAGCCCAGTTTTATAAAACCTAAACCCGAACCTTATTGATGGTTTTAAGCAAATGACTTTGAGCGATAAACGGAGTTTCGCCTTTCTTAGGCGTCACTTGATGCCAACTACCATCACCCGATAATTCCCACGCTTGCACGTTGTCATCCAAATAGGCTTGCAAGCCATCGTTAAATACCCGCTTAAACAACTTTTTATCCTCAATCGGAAACGCCACTTCAACCCGATGAAATAGGTTTCTGTCCATCCAATCAGCACTACCACAATACAGGCGTTTGTCGCCATCATTGAAGAAATAATACACCAGAGTGTGCTCCAAAACTCGCCCAACAACAGACCGCACGGTGATGTTTGCGGATAAACCTTTGACTTGGGGACGCAAGCAACACATGGAACGCAAAATCAATTCAATTTTTACACCTGCCTGCGACGCATCATAGAGTTTGTCAATGAGTTTTTGCTCAGTCAGGGCATTACATTTGATGATGATGTGGGCGTCTTTACCCGCTTTGGCGTGTTCAATTTCTTCATCAATGAACCCCAGTAGTTGGTCATGCAACGTGAACGGTGCATGTAGCAACTTGTTGACTTTAGCAGGTTTGCCCATGCCCGTCAGCTCTTGGAAAATTTTATGCACGTCTTCGGCAATTTCTTCATCGGCAGTGAATAATCCATAATCGGTGTAGGCTTTGGCGTTGCCTTCGTGATAGTTGCCCGTGCCAAGGTGCACATAACGGCGGATTTGGTCATTTTCACGTCGTACAATGAGTATAAGTTTGGCATGCGTTTTGTAGCCAACGATGCCATATACCACCACTGCCCCCGCCTCTTGTAAAACGTTTGCCACCTCGATATTGGACGCTTCATCGAACCTGGCTCGAAGTTCAATGACTGCCGTCACTTCTTTGCCATTACGAGCGGCTTCGGCAAGGGCTTGCACGATTTCGGAATTGTTTGCCGAGCGGTATAGCGTCTGCTTGATGGCGAGCACTTTGGGGTCGTGGGCAGCTTGACGAATAAAATTCACCACAGGCGTAAACGATTCAAACGGATGATGCACTAACACGTCGCCACGACGCAAGGCAGTGAACATGCTCTCACCTTTTTCGAAGGATTCACGGCGAAACGGCTTTGGCACAACGTGCGTAAATGGCTTGTAACGCAACTCAGGAATGTTAAAGTCAAAAAGCAAGCGGGTCAGATTGACAGGTCCATCTACCCGATACAACTGATAAGGTTGCATCTCGAATTCCTCGAGCAAAAAGTCGCTAATCTCGCTTGGGCAATTAGTAGTAACCTCAAGGCGAACTTCATCGCCAAAGCGACGGTTATCTAGCTCGCCCTCTAAAGCTTTGGCGATGTCTTCCACGTCTTCGGACAATTCAAAATCAGCATTGCGGGTTAAGCGAAATTGGTGACAACCCGTCACGCTCATGCCTGGGAACAACTTGCCAACGTGTTCGTGAATGACGGCGGACAGCATGATGTGATGCTCTTTACCGTCGGTCAGTTCATCAGGCAAACGGATAACCCGAGGCAAACTACGAGGGGCTGGCACGACTGCAAAATGAATGTCTCGTCCAAATGCATCCTTACCGTCGAGCGTCACCATAAAATTTAGGCTTTTATTAATAAGCCGAGGGAACGGATGGGCAGGGTCGATGCTGATTGGCGTCAACACGGGCATGACTTGATTGACAAAATAGTCGTTCATCCATGCCGACTGTTTGGCACTGAGTTCGTCGCGTTTGAGATAGCGGATATCCTCTTTTGCCATCTCGGGCAAAATTATCTCGTTTAGGATGCGATATTGCTCGGTGATGGCATCGTGAGCGATGTCCGAGATTTCCCGAATGATGTCGCTGGGTCGCATCCCATCCATACTGGTGGAGAGATTACCGTGTCGCATTTTTTGCATCAAGCCTGCCACTCGTATCTCAAAAAACTCATCCATATTTGAGGAAAAGATGATGAGAAAAAATAAGCGTTCAAGCAAAGGGTGGCTTGGATTGGTTGCTTGAGCAAGTACCCGCAAGTGAAATTGCAACCACGACAACTCTCGGTTGATATAGCAATTATCGCTATATTCACCGTCATTAAAGCGTTGCCAATCAAGTTCGGTTAATGCGGCATCGGGTACGGGACTGGCAGAACGTGGCGTGACAATGGGATCATTGGCAAGCTTTTTGGCAGTAGTGGAAGGCGTGGTGTTGTTTTTGTTGGTAGAAGATTTGGATTTGGAATTGTCTGTCGATTTGTTTGACATAATAAACGCCTTTTTGGTGAGAATAATGTGGATTATCCTATCAATCAGAAATGACAAATTTATAAAAAGGACGTTTAATTTAACGATATTGCTACAAAATTATTGCTAAAAAATTCGATGCAGAATTCACATTTGTGATTCACATTTATGGGTAGCGATTTTGAATGGTGGTTTTGAATTAAGGGGCGGATTTCGGGACAGGCAAACTGGCACTGTTCATTCGACGCAAAATAATGCGTTGTTTATTTCGCAGGCGTTTGGCATCCATATTATCTTGATAGTATTTGGGATTGGTAAGCATGCAGATGAGTAATGCAGACTCTTCCCGATTCAGCTTACTGGCAGGTTTATCAAAATAGTGCTGGGCAGCTGCCTCAATGCCATATATGCCATCGCCAAATTCCGCCACGTTCAGATAAGCGGTCAAAATCCGCTCTTTGCTCCACATTTTTTCTATCATTAAGGTAATGCTGGCTTCCACACCTTTACGAATGAATGACCGATGCGAAGTCAAAAACAAATTTTTTGCCAATTGCTGGGTGATGGTCGACCCCCCTGCCGACAGCTCGCCCGTGGCTTTGTTTTTTTCGATAGCCGCCTCAATGCCTTCCATGTCAAAGCCCTCGTGCGTGACAAACTTGGCATCCTCACTGGCGATGGCAGCCTGTTTGGCAGACTTGGCAATGGCATCGTAATCGACCCACGTTTGGGTGACCGTGCCACCACCAAGCCGATGAGCGAGCATAAACATACTGTTGTTGATAGGCTTTGTTTCCCACACTTTCAGCAAGCCTGCGACCATGATATAAAATGCCACGACCAGCAAAATCACCGACCAAAACAGACGTTTAATAAGCGAGCTAATACGACTAACCAATGAACGGGGCTGACTAGACTGCCTGGGCGGTTTAGAGTTGTACTCTGCGGGTGTGCGACTTTGCGGTGAGGGAGATGCCATGCTTGTTGTTACCTATCGAGTTGTCTTTCAAGTTACCTAAATATATAGACCTGCCTGATGCCGAAAAATTTAGGGATTGAATAATGACGCCTAAAACGCCTATCATAACCGATTGGGGTTTGACTTCTCAATTGATTGCCATTTGCGGTATTGACATCTATAACCTTTATAACCTTTGTTATTTAACCACTTTTATCAGCATTTTATGAAAGATTTAAGCAAAATCACCGAAATCGAAGATTTACGCCGTGTGGCCGAGCGAAAAGTTCCAAGAATGTTTTACGACTATGTGGATTCGGGGGCTTGGACAGAAACCACCTATCGCAACAACGAAACCGACTTTGATCGCATCAAACTCAAACAGCGGGTACTCAAAGACTTGTCCAACCGTAGCCTTGCCACGCAAATGCTGGGTCAAGACGTGAGTATGCCTGTGTCAATCGCCCCAACAGGATTTACAGGCATGATGTGGGCAGATGGTGAAATTCACGCTGCTCGTGCCGAAAAGTTTGGCATTCCGTTTTCATTGTCGACGATGAGCATTTGTTCCATTGAAGACATTGCTACCCATGTTGGCACCCCGTTTTGGTTTCAGCTTTATGTGATGAAAGATCATGAGTTTGTTAATAATATCATTCGCCGAGCCAAAGCCGCCAATTGTTCGGCACTCATTTTAACCGCTGATTTGCAAGTGCTTGGACAACGCCATAAAGACATTAAAAATGGACTGTCTGCCCCACCCCGCCCAACATTGGCCAATATCTTAAATCTGATGACCAAGCCCGAATGGTGCATGCGGATGCTCGGCACTAAACGGCGAACCTTTGGCAACATCGTGGGGCATGCCAAAGGCGTGGGCGACATGGCATCGTTGTCGTCGTGGACGAACGATCAATTTGACCCGAGCCTCAGCTGGGATCATGTTGCCCGTATCAAGGACGCATGGGGTGGCAAGTTGGTGATTAAAGGCATCATGGAACCTGAAGATGCCATTTTAGCAGCAAAAAGCGGGGCGGATGCATTGGTGGTGTCAAATCATGGTGGGCGACAGTTGGATGGTGCTCCCTCATCCATTGCGTGCTTAAGCGAAGTGGTGCAAGCGGTTAAGGCAGAAAACAGCAACATCGAAGTGTGGCTAGACAGTGGTATCCGATCAGGGCAAGACGTGCTAAAAGCCATTGCCTTAGGAGCATCAGGCACGATGATTGGACGGGCATTTTTGTATGGCTTAGGGGCGTATGGTGAGGATGGCGTGCGTCGGGCTTTGGAAATCATCCGTCATGAATGCGATGTGACAATGGGCTTTTGTGGGCTTCAAGATATTAGCCATGTTGGACACGATATGCTCGTGCCTGGCACATTTGAAACCTTAAAAACTTATCCCCCCTATCTGCGAGCTGTCGATTGGCGTTAATATCACCTCAATAAACATAAAATTTTACACCTCGTTATAAAAAACCTATGACCCTAAAGCAGTTCTTCGCCAATGCCCCCGTAACGCTCATTTTGATGGTTGTTATTCTCGGCTTGTTTATCGTGCAAATCGGTTCAGGCGTAAATATTGACAACCCAACCTCAGAAGATTTGTACCGTTGGGGGGCAAACTTTTTCCCAAGCTCCTTTGCCGATGAACCTTGGCGGTTAGTCACCAGTGCATTTTTGCACATTGGCTTGATGCACTTGATGTTCAATACCTTTGCTCTGTTTTATTTCGGGCAGGTAGCAGAACGCCACTTTGGTTCAGTCCAATTTTTAGCCCTGTTTCTACTGTCAGCGATTGGCGGTAATTTGCTGAATGGGTGGATAACATGGCAGGCAATTGAGCAAGACGGCTTACGCCAAATTGGACAGTCGGCTGGAGCTTCGGGTGGCATCATGGGACTGGGTATGGCACTGCTCACGATTGAAGCGTGTCGTTATGTCATGCAACGCCGAGCCATCCGTCGCTATGCCGAACAATCCGCACAAAGCTCGTCATCCGCACCCATGCCCCCCTCCCTTAAAGCCAATGCCGCACCGCTTAAAGGACTGGCACTGATCATGGGCATCAATTTGGCGTATGGGTTTGTCGTGCCTGGTATTGATAATGCAGGACATATCGGCGGGGCGTTGACTGGTATGGTGTTGGCACTGGCATTAGTGTGGGGCATACTTTCGCAGTCGAAACGTCCTAATAATCATGCTTTTCTTTGGCAACCCTGGCTGGCAATTATTGGATTGATGTTGGCGTTCATTGCAATTTGGTGGACGCTTGCGACGGATTGGCAGACGTTTATGGTCGCTCATTCATAGCGTTTGGTTTGTAGGGTCTGGTTTGTAGCATCTCATTCATAGCATTTTGACTTCATTACCTTAACGCTTTGGTTGCCTTATGGGTTATGAAAGTCATCATCACCCTATCTATTTTATACGTCATATAAGGAAAGCTGTCATGCCAACGATTAAATTCAGCAGACTGACATTAGCTTCAATTGCAACATTCTCAACCTGTTTTATGGTCTCGCCTGCCCTAGCGTCAGATAGCCATAACCAAGATGAAGATAAAATTGGCATTCAAGTGGGGGCGAGCGTCATCGCAGGTAACAATGCTTATGACACGGATGGGACAGAAATTCGAGTCTTGCCCAGTCTCATTTATGACAATGGTAAGGTGTATGCTCGGGGTAGCCAGATCGGTGGCTATGTCCTAAGCGACGACGTCAACGAAGTATCGGTCTTTTTACAGCCTGGGGGCTATGAATTTGATCCCGAAGATGCCAACGGGGCATTGAAAGGCTTGGACGAGCGAGAAATTTCTGGGTTGGCAGGGGTGAGCTATGTCAGGCGAACGCCCATCGGTGGCTTTCGTGCTCAACTGGCAACCGACGTGCTCGACAATAGCGGTGGTACGGTCGCTCGCCTAGCCTACTTAGCCCGTTATCAAAACAACAAATTAACCGTCTATCCGAGTGTTGGCATTGAGTGGGTCAATGACACTTATAACGATTATTATTTTGGCGTGTCTGATGAAGAGTCGAATAAAACAGGCGTGGCAAAATATGAGGCAAAATCTAGCGTTAGCCCTTATGTGAATGTTAATGCAACCTATGATTTAAATAGCGACTGGTCGCTGATTTTGGGGCAAAACGTGGCTTACTTAAGCGATGAGCAGTACGATAGCCCGATGGTCAAGGACCGATTGACCTACCGCACCATGCTCGGGGCAAATTATAAGTTTTAACACTATAATTTGAGGTCGGGTTTAATGATTGGGGTTAGACATTAGACAAATCAGACTTAACAGGTTTAATACTCTACCGATACCCCATCCCCATAGCTCCATGTGCGGATCACCCGAAGCTCAACAATGTCGGTCATATCGGCAGTAAACTTACCGAAGGGGGCGGCTTGACGCACCGACTGTTTCGCCGCTTCATCTAAGATTTTTGAGCCAGACGACTCCAGCAGGCGGATGGCTTTGATATTCCCATCGTTTTTGATGATCACCATCAGCATCACATTTCCTTCAATGCCTTGTAGCTTAGCTTGTGGTGGATAAGTGGCGTTACCCACATTTTCGACATGCTGACGAAACCGCTCAAGATATTGCGAGGCTTTGCCGTGCGTGGTTGAGTTGCTGTCCACAGTCTCGATTTTGGATTTTTGTGCAAAGACTTGTTGACGCTGCGATAACTGAGCCTCCAGTGTGGCAATTTCTTGGCGTATTCTTGCCTCTTGCTCAAGCAAATTATCCTCGGCTTGCTCGTCTTTATTATCCGAATCTTCATCCACTTCTCGCCAACTGATGGTGGTGAGTAAATAGCTGTCTTGATAATTTTGCTGGCGAACTTGCTGCTCGAGATTGATAATGTCTTGCGTATCTTGCACCGTCTCTTCGGTCAACGGGCTAACTTCGGTCGTCTCAAGTCGCAATTGTTCTTCCACTTGTCCGCCACCTTCTTGGCTGGCGTTAGCAACAAAATTCGCCTCGGTGTTTTCCTCTAAGTTTTGCGTCAGGGCAGTCGCCACATCGGTCATATTTTGAGTTGGATCAAGCTCACTACCAAAGGAAATACCAAAGATAATCACCGCATGGATGATTATTGCCACCACCACCGCACGAGGCATGCCCACATCTCGCTTTGGGGGCATGGCGGAAAAATGGTAGCTCTGAGAATCTTTGATATGGCAGGCTCGCACGGGGATTTTTTTTGTGTATTAAAATACTTCGTTGATAAGATGGTATGTAAAATGATGTATAAAAAA
>JAAXIL010000017.1:0-6614 GCA_012270355.1 Psychrobacter sp. | reverse complement strand
TCTCGCTTTTGAGGCATTGCTGAAAAATTGTAGCTCTGAGAATCTTTGATATGTCTTGCTCGCACGGGGATTTTTTTGTTTAATAAAAATGTTGGTATATAAGCTGTTATGTAAACTGATGTATAAATAACGGATTAACCCTATTCTAGCATGACCCGCCCTCATAAATTAACCATCTTCACTGTTCTAATCGAAGCGGACACACTGATATAAGTTTGTTAGAATATAAAGGGTGAGGTGAACATATTTAGTCTTAGCCGTCGCTCTTACCTATTTTTATAACGTATAGGATTACCCGTGTCCCAACCTACCCCTTCCCAAACTAACTTTACTGACCGTGATTTTAGTACCGATTCGATACACAACCATGCTTCATTGGATGCGACAAAATCCTATGTCGAAATGGAGCAAGCACGATTAGAACGCGAAAAAACGACCGATAATATTGATGGCAGTCGGGATGCTGAAGACATATTTGATGAGTTTAATGAGCAATTGTGGTCGCAAGCTAACCATGTTTTTTCTTTGCTAAGTTCTAAACTCAAAAGATTATACGGCAAAGCCACCGATGCCATCGATGATGAATTTTCTATTCCCGTCAGTCAAACTCAAATCAACGATGCCCTCGCCAAATTTGTCACCAAAAACGTCAAGCAAATTTTGGAGATACGGGTTGAATTACATGAGGACTGGTTTCGGTTGTATTGCACGGTTGAGGCATCAGGGGTTTATACCGAAGTAGCGAGTAATTTTGGCTTAGTTCACGCCCAGCTTGACCGTGATGTACAACGCTTTGTATTTGCCCAGCAGACTTATACCGATATTTTGAGCCTACATTGTGATTCGTTTATCAAACGCCTCGGCATCAAAGCGGGCGTTTGGTTTTATCATAACGTGCTAAAAAAAGACCCGCTAGGGGTCATTTTGCAAAAAATTAACATCGCCAAACCCAAAGACAATATCTTATATCTGGACATTGGTCGTTGGCTTAAAAAGAACAAGAAAATCATGACTGCCTTGCATAAAGCACAGGTCAATTATGGCATATTAGAAGAAGAACAAATGGTGCTTAAAACGCAAGTGAATGTGCGGGACTTAATCGGCAACGCCAGTGGTGAAGATCTGATTACGCCTGATGATGAGCCTGAAATTGGTGAAGGGTCACTTGAGCCAATTGATGCGGCAGTCGAGCCAAGTCACGCTTAACATAAACTTTCCACCCACATACAAAAAAAATTTACCAATAATTTTCTACCGCAATGTTACCCTCGCCCCGTCGGTTCATGGTCAGCCCCATTTCCTTTAGCGTTTCTTTGGTATCTTCCACCATTTGCGGATTGCCACACAGCATAACGTGCGAAGAGTCGGGATCTAACTTGAGCCCTACCCGCTTTTCTAATTCTCCCTCTGTCAATAGCTTTGGCAAACGGGCGTTTAATGCTCCATCCATTGATTCACGAGTCACAATCGGCACAAAAGTAAACTTGGCAGGATTGTCCACCAGCTCGCTAAACTGCTCTGCAATCTCTTCTATCCGTTCTGCGTAAGCAAGCTCACTTTGGGTTCGCACGCTATACGCTAATATAATACGCTCGTAATTTTGCCAAGTTGGTAAGTCTTGAAGCATGGATAAAAATGGAGCAACGCCTGTTCCTGTTGCCAAAAGCCACAAGTCTTTGGGCGGCGGTAATTGATAGCGAGCAACCGTAAAAAATCAAAACGGCTGAGAATTTAAAAGCACTTCATCTTCCACTTGCAAAAACTGCAATTGTGAGGTAAATGCCCCATCAGGAATCACTACTGAAAAAAACTCTAGCTCATCTTCATAAGGCGAAGACACTATGGAATACGCCCGAAATATTTCCTCATCAAGACTGTGCTTATCGTCATCAGTACCATCGGTATTACTGGATTGATGATGTCGTAACTGGCTAGGATTCACCCCCAACCGCACAAACTGCCCAGCTGTGAACTTAAATCCTTGCGGGCGAGTGGTCGTAAAACTGAATAAACTGTCTGTCCATGTGGTTTTGGACAAAACTTTAATCGTTTGTATGTTACTGGCATCTGTCATGACTTATTACCAAATCATCGCTAAGGTTGACCATTCAATCAGCTTACTGGGCAATACGCCAAAATAAAGCACAATAAGCGTCACCAAAATCACCATCAATCCGCCCGTTTGGGTTCCCCAACGCCACAACGCATCAAACTCAATTTCATGAGCTTCCTTGGGACGTTTAAACATGGTGAGCATGACCCGCAAATAGTAAAACAGCCCAATGGCACTGCCGACCACAATCATAACGGCTAAGAACCAATGCATCCCTTGCACGGCAGCCAGAACTGCAAAAAACTTTGTAATGAACCCTGCGGTGAGTGGAATACCTGCCATTGATAACAGCATGACGGTCATCACGCCTGTCAACACGGGACGCCGCCAAAATAAGCCACGGTAATGATGCAAGTCGCTCGCCTCACCAGACAACCGATAAGTGCTGGACATCAACGCAATCACACCGAACACCCCGATCGACGTGAGAGCGTACATTGCCATATACATGTTAGTCACCGTTGGGCTAGCAGGTCCAATACTGACCGCCACCACCAGCACGTATCCCATGTGGGCAATGGAAGAATAACCAAACAAACGTTTTAGGTTGGTTTGCTTTAGAGCTAACAAGTTGCCGAGTAAAATCGACAAGGTAGCCATAATCATGACAATTAACTGGACACTCGGCAAAGCCAATACGGCAGAATCGACAAAAAAGCGTATGGCTAGACCCATCATCGCCACTTTACTGACCGACGCTAAATACGCCGCCACTGGCACAGGAGCACCTTGATAGACATCGGGCGTCCACGCGTGAAAAGGTGCAACCGATAGCTTAAACGCAATGGCAATTGTCATAATTGTCGCCCCGAGCAATAAAATCGGCGACTGCAATAGCTGAGGTAAGGTAGCGGCAATTGGCTTGAATTGTAGCGTGCCTGTTTGCGAGTAGATAAACGCCATGCCCATCAGTAGCGTTGCAGACGCAGTGGCAGATAGCACGAGATATTTTAATCCTGCCTCTAGTGAGCGACTTCGCATAAACGCATAAGCGAGCATGCCATAAAGTGGCACGGATAACAGCTCAAGACTGATGAACATCGCAGCCAAATTCTGAGCACATACCATCAGCATTGCCCCCAAAGTGGCAATGAGCATCAATAAATATAGCTCATCTTTATGGTCGGTAAAGGTGCGAAAATAGGCATACGACAACGTGCAACACGCCAGCGAGCACACCAAAATCACCACCATATTAAACTGAGCATAGGGGTCGATTTGAAACAAATGAGCATAGACACTGCCATCTATGACCGCTTGAGAGGCTTGCAAATCAAAGCCAGTAAACCAACCTAAAATTTGCCCGAGCAATACCAACAAAGCAACGTTTAAGCCAAGCACACTGACCGTTGCTGTCAAACCATGCCATCGCTTGATGGCAATGGATAACATGGCTAAAAGCACGGTGATGGTCACCACCACCAGTGGAGCAAAGGCGTGTAAGGGTTGCATGGCAGGTGACATAAACCAACTCATTGCGTCACCTCCTGGGCAAACGGTGCAGTTGAGGTTGCACTAGACACATCCGTCTGCATCAACTCCGAATAGTCATAAGCGTTATGAATCCATTGCATGGCATGACTTGACGTGTCGAGCACGGTTTGCGGATAAAGCCCAAGCCAAACCAATCCCACTGCCAATACAATCAATAATGCCAATTCTCGCTTACCCAAGTCATATAAAACGGCTTGATGGGGGTGCTTGGTATGAGCTTGATAAGAGTTGGTTTCGGCATACGTCACAGGTTCTAAATTATTCTGCGTTTGATAAGCTTGAGACGGCTCATTTGACGGAATCTGCTGGGCATCAGTAACAGGATGATCCTCGGGCGTAGGGTTAAGCACATTTTTAGTAATGAGAGACAATTTAGGGTTATGCCTAGATGCTTGGTGTTCGACATGAGTTGCCAAGGCAGGTTCAGCAGTTTGAAGTCTGTCATGTCTCGTACGACTAACAAATGTTGTCTCACCAAACAAAGCCCGATAAATCAATATCAAGGAATATAATCCCGCCCAAACCAAACTAAAGGTCGCCAGCACCACAAATAAAGGATACTGCTCAAATGCACCGAGCAAAATCAAAAACTCACCAATAAAGTTGCCTGTGCCAGGGATGCCTAATAAGGCGGCACAAAAGAACATCAGTAGCGGGGCGTAATACGGTAATTGCCCCCACATACCCCCCATGAGTCGCAAATCACGAGTGTGCAACCGTTCGTAGAGTTGACCTGCCATGATGAATAATGCTGCCGAACTTAAGCCATGAGCCAGCATCTGCACCACCAACCCTTGTAAACTGAGCAATGTACCTGCGTAAATCGCCAACACCACAAAGCCCATGTGCGAAATACTGGTGTAAGCCAACAGACGCTTGACATCAGTTTGTACAAACGCCAGCCATGCTCCATAAAAAATGCCAATTGTGCCAAGCGTCATGGCAATTGGGGCAAAGTCTTGCGTCGCCGCCGGGAATAACGGCAACACAAACCGAATTAAGCCGTAGGCAGCAGTTTTAATCAAAATACCTGCTAAATCCACCGAGCCCGCGGTTGGGGCTTGAGCGTGGGCGTCGGGTAGCCAGCCATGAAACGGCATGATAGGCAACTTCACCGCAAAGCCAATAAAGAAGCACAACATGATGGGATATTCCCAAACCCCTAAGCTAACACCGAGTAAATCATTATAATTAAACGTCAATTGCCCTGTACTTGTATAATTCACAAGCACCAACAACAACACGCCAATCAGCATGATTAAGCCTGACGCTTGGGTATAAATAAAAAACTTGGTAGCGGCGTATTCTTTGGTTTTACCACCCGTTTCGGGCGGGGCATTGTGCCCCCAAATGGCAATAAGGAAATAGATGGGGACGAGCATCATTTCCCAAAAGAAAAAGAATAAAAAGAGATCGATCGCTAAAAATACGCCAATGACCCCACCTAAGCTCCATAATAAGTTTAAATGGAAAAATCCGACCCGCCGTTGAATCTCACCCCATGAACACCCTACCGCCATCACACCCAGCAAGGCGGTGAGCGAAATCATAAGTAGCGATAACCCATCTAGTGCCAAATGAAAGCGAATGCCAAGCATCTCTATCCAAGGCACATCAAACTCAGATTGCCAAGGCACATCCAAACTCGGGGCAATCACCGACTGACTCATGCCAACATAGTTGCCATCTGCCCACAGCATCAGCGTCATGACAAAGGTAATCAGCATACCAATCAACGCCACCCAGCGGGGCAGACGATTATTGACCTTTTCAAGCAACCAACACAGCGTCCCCGCAATAAACGGCACAGCGATCAAAGCAGGCAACATCCAGTCGTTTTCAATCATTTCAAAATACCTTAAAACCTTAAGGGTCTATTAAACCAATGTCGCCATGACCATTACCAAAAACACTGCCATGCCTAAGCCAAAACTGGTTGCATAGCCTCGTAGTGACCCCGTTTGTGTCTTTGTCATCACCTTATTACCTGCTGAAACGATGGCAGGCAATACGTTCCAAGTTTTATCGACAGGGTCTGCACTCAGCAATTTACCGATAAAATTAAACGGTTTGACAAACAACCAATCAAACAACGCATCGAAGCCTAAGCCGTGATAGCACCAATGGTACAGCCCTGCCCCAACCGTCGACCGCTTAAACTTGGCTAAAAAACGTCCTGAATTTGCCACATACAACACATACGCCAGTATCAAGCCCAGTGCCATCGCACCCATTGCAATGTATTCGGCAGTATGTTTGGCATGAGTAGCGTGTTCTGCGGTTTCGCCACCTGCCAACGTCATGGCATGTCCAATGCTTTCGGGTAATACTCCTGCCAGTGGCGGGGTCAACAATGCTCCAAGTCCTGTAGATAATATCAAAAGCACAATTAACGGCAGTTTATAATCCCAACCGTCAATTTTGTGGGCATGGGTTTTTTCTTCACCCCCGAAGGTGAGCCAAATCAAACGGAAGGTATAAATGGCGGTTAAAAATGTCCCAAACACACCCATCCAAAACAAAACGTGATGCCCCGTTGCATAGCTTTCAAACAAAATAGCTTCTTTGGAATAAAACCCGACCGTGATAAAAGGCAAAGCAACTAACGCTCCCCCTCCAACGACAAACGAGGCAAAAACCAAAGGAATTTTGTTCCAAAGTCCGCCCATCTTAAAAATATTCTGTTCATGATGTACGGCTAAAATCACCGCACCTGACGCTAGAAATAAAAGGGCTTTGAAAAAGGCATGGGTCATCAGATGAAAAATCGCCACCTGCCCCGCCCCAACGCCCAAAGCAAGAAACATATAGCCAATTTGGCTCATGGTTGAATAAGCGAGCACCCGTTTAATGTCGGTTTGAGCCAAGGCACAAAAACCTGCTACGAGTAGCGTAATGGTACCCACTGCCCCAACCCAATACAGGAAGAGGCCGGGGGTCAAGACCCACCGGGGCTGCCAGCGAGCACTCCGATAGCCGCCCGCTGTCCCCATCGTTGCCGCCGGCA
>JAAXIL010000147.1 GCA_012270355.1 Psychrobacter sp. | reverse complement strand
CTGCGTTCCATTCCTACCTGTTGTGTCATTTGCAAGCGAAGGTTGGGGGAAAGAAGGCGTAGTTTTGGGTGATGACTGACTTCACGGCTTCAACTGGGCTTGCCAAGTGTCCAGTTTGGCTTGCACCGCCAATTGCACATGAGCCAAAATGTTCATCAGGTTGGCAATTTTAATACTCTGCTTGCTTGGGTGTACGTTCACGTTAAGCCAACTTGAAGGTAGATTAAACATCAACACATACCCCATGTCACTTAGTGGCTCATTGACACAATGTCGCAAACAATTGGCAATACGGCGGTCTTGCACGAGCCGACCATTGACATAAATCAACTTGAGTAAATTTTTGCTGTCTTGCCTGTTGTTTTGTCCAGACAAATCGCTTAGGGGCATTAGTATGCCCCACACTTCTGCGGTTACTGAAGCAGAGGCGATTTGTTCAGTTTGATTGTTTTGCTCAGTTAAGCCCGTTAAATCTACCGATAATTCTAGCCATGATACCTCCGAACTATCAGGCATAAAGGGTTGGGGTAGCAAAACTGCCATACGGGATAATAATTTAGCATGGCGATAACTAGAATGAGTGACATTGATTTGGCTATGTTCGGGTTGATAACGCTGGTTAGTCACGCCCTCCATCATAAACCGCCGTTTACCACCATGCCACAGCTCAAAGGTGACGTGACTGGCAACCAATGCCAATTGCTTAACCACCGCTTCGATATGGGCAAATTCAGTAGCGATGGATTTTAGGTTGCCTCGGCGGGCGGGCACATTGAAATATAAATCCTGCACTCGTACCAGCGTCCCCTTTGGATGCACCACAGGGGTTAGCGTTGGATTCTCGGTTAATATGCCTGCCAGTTCAAGCTGTCGCCCGATACCACTGTCATCGGTGCTACTGATTAACGTGAGCCTTGATACCGCCGCCGTTGCTGCCAACGCCTCACCCCGAAAACCCAGCGTACAAATGCCTTGTAAATTCGCCACGTCCGCCACTTTGCTGGTGGCATAACGGGTAACCGCCATCACCATATCATCAGCTTCGATGCCACAGCCGTCATCCCGCACCTCAATCATACCCATGCCCCCTTGGGTGATGCGAACCTCGATATGCGTAGCAGTCGCATCGATGGCATTTTCGATCAATTCCTTTACCACCGAGGCAGGACGGGTCACCACCTCGCCCGCCGCAAGTTGGTTAATCAACAGCGGTGGCAATTTTTTAATACGATTGGTTTGCGTGTTTGGTAGGGTTGGGTCAGACAAGGTAGGCTTTAGGATTTAAATAAATGACTATTGTAAATCGTTTAGGGGGGATAAATCCAATGGCTCGTCGCTAGTTATCGTAACGCTACGAATGTCGTTTGCCTGGTTATAAATTTGGATGGGGAGTGTAGGCGGTGTTAATAGATCTTCGGGTCGGCTTGCCCACTCAATGATGACTAACGAATCGGGATTATCTAAATATTCAAAAAACCCGATAAACTCCAATTCCTCAGGGTCTTGCAAGCGGTAGAGGTCAGCGTGGTACACAGGTTTAACGCTTCCCCTGTTTTCAATTTCGTACGGCTCAACCAGCGTATAAGTTGGACTTTTCACCGCCCCCTCATGTCCCATTGCCTGAAGCCAATAGCGAGTAAGTGTGGTTTTGCCCGCTCCTAAATCTCCCGATAGCCATACACTCCCAGATAGTTTTAGCTTAGTAAGAGCTTGGGCTAAGGCTTGGGTATCGGTTTCGCTGGTAATGTTTAGAACGTATTGCATATTATTTAGTTTTGACAAGAACGTAATTTTAATTTAGCGAGCGACTCATATTTCAACTAAATGCTTTCTGTTCAGTTTATAACGAATTGAAAGTTCTGGGTTGTCAGCATTGTTGTCAGCATTCCGCTGTTTATGATGGTCAACAAATTGCCTGAAAATATGATCAACTTCATGGGTGTTTAATAGACCACCTTGAATGACTGATCCATTGTACAATTTGACATCAAATGTGTCTTTAAACGGCGGATGATTTCTTAAATACGAAAGCAAGCCGTTACCATAATCGCCCCGATAGCTATCAAAATCTCTAATCTCTTGTCAATAAATCGTTTTTAACTTTTTGCCTGTCAAACCATATACTATCAGTTTGTCTTTAGTCAGAACCGCAATGGGTTCAAGGTAGAATAAACTTTATAGGCATGAGGCATTATCCAAATACTGACCGCAAACATCACCACAGCATATAAAATTGATGTCATACTTTTGGAATATAAAAACAGAAAAAACCGCCAAAAATTAACGTCAATAGGATAATCATTCCCATAAACCAATAATATTGTCGCTTAAATATTCTAATTTCTATGGGTAATTTGAGTAATTGATTATCGATGAATTTTTGCATGGCGGACATATGTTTGAAAACGGTTTATTCAATCGACTACTTGTATATCAACCTGTGGATTTACAAACCTTTCTCCTGCGATAAGTTTGTCGTACATGTTGGGGTCGTGCCATTCGGCTTTGACTTGCTCACTAAAAGCAAAATCGGTTAGACAAAGTTTGCCCATTTGCTCGTTGTTCACGTCTTCTCGGAAGCATTGAGCATACCCCGTCGCTGTTTCGTGGGCAATGACCGAATATACCGAAACATCCGCCTCGCCATTTTGGGTTTCGGTTTGACGTAAAATCGCATCCGCCCAATAGAAAATTACCCGTGAAAACTGCTCAGCAGATGGCGACACGGGCAAACTAATCCAGCGACTGCTAAAGCGTTTGCACATAGCGATGTATTCCGCATCGTCTTTGTCCCAAAAACAGATGGCGTGATCAAAGCTGTCGATGATGTCCTTGATGGACGATTTGAGCAAACCAAAATCATACACCATTTGTCCATGGTCTAGGCGGTCAGCTTGCAAAATGAGCTCAATTTGGTAGCTATGTCCGTGTATCGAGTGTTTGCACCGCTCCGATGAGCAGTTGCGAACAATGTGGGCGTTTTCAAATTTAAACAGTTTACGGATTCTCATAATTTACCTTATTGCAATGGCGAGCCGATGTAAAAATAGAGGCGAACGGGAATGCTATCCTCCAACACACCTGCCCCCAAGTCAAGGCGAACCATGCCTACTGGCGATGCCCAGCGTACACCGAAGCCCACGCCAAGTTTAGTGTCCGTTTCAAAGTTAGAGTCATCGGCGTTGCCCACGTCAGCGACCACCGCCCCTCGTAAGCTAGGAGGAAAGGCGTAATTGTACTCCGCACTGCCGAGGGCGAGGACTTCTCCGCCGATGAGATAGCCGTTTTCTAATGTGGACAAACTTTGGTAATCATACCCTCGCAAACTGCGGTCGCCTCCTGCGAAAAACCTGAGTTTGTAAGGCACGTCGTCGAAGTTGTCTGCCCAAATGTAGCCAGCATCCACACTGCCGACCAGTTGATGCTTATTGGCTTCACCAAAGCTATATACGGCATTTGCCCCCGCCCGCACAATTGCCATGTTGGTATCTGTCGCCACCCCTTCCGCTCCAGCTTCGATGCTGTAGTATTGGTTAAATCCTCGGGTTGGACTGATGATATTGTCGCTGATGGTTTTGTCCACCGCATAGCCGAACAAGAGGGCTTGTTGCTCAAATTTTGAATCAGCTCGGTTGAAGGGGACGGGCAAGTCTTGTCGGTTTTCAGGT
This sequence comes from Psychrobacter sp., assembly GCA_012270355.1. Taxonomy (GTDB): domain Bacteria; phylum Pseudomonadota; class Gammaproteobacteria; order Pseudomonadales; family Moraxellaceae; genus Psychrobacter. The sequence goes on along the minus strand of JAAXIL010000147.1, from coordinate 400 downwards.
TCAACCCCACTTTCTAATTCATCGAGGCGATAGCGAAGCGAATAAGTTTTATTCCATCCATTGGTGAAGTCGTAGCCTTGGCGAATGTCGTTATAGGTCACGTCGTCTTGGCGGATATTACGGGCGATGCCTGCTTTGAGGGTGCGGGTGGATAGGTCTAAATTACCGTCGCCTTGATTGATTTTTTCCTCTTCATAGGTCAGCGTGCCTGCCAGACGGTCGTCGAGCGGATGTGACTGTTCTGTCCAAGGTTTGGATACGTTGAGGCTTAAGAATTTATTGATGTCCGAGGCACCGACGGTTACGCCTGCTTGATAGCCCGCTCGGTTGATGAGGTGGTGATCAGGCCGTGCCACCGCACGCACACCCGTGTCTGTTCCCCAACCGACACCGAATTGGG
>JAAXIL010000211.1 GCA_012270355.1 Psychrobacter sp. | reverse complement strand
ACGGTGGCGCAGGATGGGCGATCCTTGCCGTAGTTATTTGTCAACATAACGGGCAAAAATATCAATTTGCCGAGTCGCACAGTAAGAGATGCCAAGGTGCTTGGTAAAGTGGTCAACTTTGGACAATCGCCCAGCCAGCTCAGTTTGAAAGCCCGCCAACTTGGCGTCGCTAATCGTGAATTTAATACGATTGAAGCCTTGTATCAAGGGACTGCCTCGGCTCATACTTTAAATCTTAAAGCCAATACACAAACTGAAGCAACCGCAGTTGGCGTCACTGCCAAAGTGCAGGGGGGATTAAATCTTGACGCCAAAACGTGGTCAGGCGTGTTGGCAAACGGACGCATTGCCACGGATTATGCCACTCTTAGCCAACGTCAGCCTGCTGAAATGGTGGTCGGTTTTGGCGAAGCGACTAGCATAAAACTGGCATCGCATTGTTGGCAAACGGCAGGGAACACATCAGGCAAAGGCAGTGTGTGCTTGCGTGAACCCCTCATCGCATCCGATAAACAAGGCAAAATTGACCTTAATGTACAAAATTTAGACACCTCATTGCTTGCACCTGTCATGCCCAAAGATCTGAGCTGGCAAGCCAAAGTGAATGGAAATGCCAAGGTCAATTGGCAACAAGGTTCTACGCCCAGTATCAATGCGACGGTGTATTCTGACAATGGTAAATTTGGCTTGGTGCAAGATGCGGATTTAAGCCGTGGTGAGTCGCAAACTCTGACGATGGGCTATGACAGAGTATCGGTCATCGCCAAATCGGTATCGGGTGGGCTAAAACTACGCACTGACATCAAAGCAGGCGAAGGGGCATCGGGGTATGCCGACGTGGTGGTTGATCCTAGCACCGAAGGCAAACCCATTGCTGGGGCAGTCGTGTTAAAAGAGTTGGATTTGGCGATTTTACAACCGTTTTTCCCGGGCATTCGCACCCTTCGTGGCAACGTCACGATGGCAGGCACATTAGGCGGTAGCCTTGCCAGTCCAAAGGTTTATGGCGACTTTAATGTTAAAAATACGGCGTTTGCTTTGTTGGACTTGCCGATAAGCCTGACTAACATTAACGCAAAGGGCACGGTGCAAGGCAAAACTGCTACCATTGATGGCACTTTTATGAGTGGCGAAGGCAAAGGCACATTATCAGGAGCGGTGGATTGGCAACAAGACTTGCAAGCCAAACTTGGCATAAGGGGCGAGCGTTTGGTGATTACTCAACCGCCGTTGCTATACGCCCAAATCACACCTGATATTAACGTCATCGTCAAACCCAAACAGCGGTTTGTCGATATTGAGGGGGTGGTTACTGTACCGACTGCCACGCTACGTCCGCCCGAAGCCAATGGTGACGTGATTACCAAATCTGACGACGTGGGTGGTTTAGCCCGCGGATTGGTAGGCTACATTGAAGATGTATTGTAGGTCCCCGAGCAGTGGTCACTGAGAGATGACGTAGTTGTGGACTTGGGCAGTGACGTGAAGTTTCGTGGCTTTGGGGCGGTGTTGCCATTGGCGGGGGCGATAAACATTCGCCAGCAAGGGCAAGGCGTGATGACAGCGACAGGTGTGGTGCAAGTCAGTCGCAAGAGTAATATTGATGCCTTTGGGCAAAGCCTTGAATTGCAATATGGACAGGTACGTTTTGCTGGCGACGTTTTAAACCCTCGCCTTAGCATCGAAGCCTCGAAAGAAATCGAAGGACAAACCGTTGGCGTGCGGGTCAAAGATCGGGTGTCTGATCCGAACATTACCGTATTTAACAATGCGGGATTGACCCAACAGCAAGCGATGAATGCTTTGATTACGGGTCGCATTAGCAACTCTGGGGCGACTCAAATCAGCGAGGAAGGCTTTAAGTCCGAAGTGTCGAACACGCTGGCAGCGGCAGGTTTAAGCTATGGCTTAAGTGGCACTCGTAACCTAACCAACTCCATTGGACAAGCGTTTGGTTTGCAACGTCTGACTTTGGATGCATCGGGGGCGGGTAATGATGCGAACGTCAACTTAACGGGTTATATCACGCCAGATTTATACATTCGCTATGGGGTAGGGGTGTTTAATGCTCAAAGTGCATTATCCCTTCGCTATCAGTTGACCCGTCGAGTTTATGTTGAGGCAACCTCGGCGGCAGAAAATGCAGTGGATGTATTTTATAGTTTTCAGTTTTAAAGGTTTTAACCTTCGATGCTTTCAATCACTCCGCCACCCAAACACACCTCATCGTCATAAAAAACCACCGATTGCCCAGGGGTAACGGCTCGTTGAGGATCATTAAATATGACCTCAACTTGCGAGCCATCTTGTGAATCATTGCAATCGACTGCTTTCACGACGCAAGTTTGGTCGGGTTGGCGGTAGCGGGTTTTGGCAGTGCAGGTCAATCCATCGCCGAAAATTTCTGACGGCACATCAGTTATCCAGTCTAATTTATAGGCGGTTAATTGAGTACTCATCAGCATTGGATGCTCGTGCCCTTGCCCGACAATTAAACGGTTGCTTTCTAAGTCCTTTGCCAATACAAACCACGGCTCTTCAGGTCGATTTTTTACCCCACCAACGCCAATACCACCCCGTTGCCCTAGTGTGTAGTACATCAAACCATCGTGCGTGCCAATCACCTCACCATCATCGGTGACAATATCACCTTTTTGGGCAGGTAAATACTGCTGTAAAAAGTCTTTAAACCGTCGTTCGCCAATAAAGCAAATGCCCGTCGAATCTTTCTTTTTGGCGGTAATTAAGTCATGTTCTTCCGCTAATGCCCTTACTACAGGTTTTTCTAATTCGCCAACCGGAAATAAGGTTTTGGCGAGTTTGTCACCACCAACAGCGTGCAAAAAATAACTCTGGTCTTTATTGCTATCCAGTCCTCGCATGAGATGAGCCACTGTGTTGCCATCTGCAATCGTAAAGTTGAGTGACCGTTGGCAGTAATGTCCTGTGGCAATGAAATCCGCCCCCAAACCAAATTTTGGGTCAGACGCATAATCCAAAAATGCTTTAAATTTTATTTCTTTATTGCATAAGATGTCGGGGTTTGGGGTGCGTCCTGCTTTATATTCTGCCAAGAAATGCTCAAACACATTATCCCAATATTCCATGGCAAAGTTAGCGGTGTGAAGTTTGATATCCAAGCTGTCGCACACCGCCTGTGCATCCGCCAAGTCTTCCATTGCCGTGCAGTATTCCGTGCCGTCATCTTCTTCCCAGTTTTTCATAAATAGACCTTCGACGGCAAATCCTGCTTGCTTAAGTAGCAAGGCGGATACCGACGAATCAACACCGCCAGACATACCAACGATGACTTTGGTATCAGCGGGATTGGGCACATCGGCCAGTCGAAAAGGTTGTGTATTTATAGGCATGGAAATCATGGTCATATGCGAAAAATCAGCCACTAAAAATGGTCGATTATATCATGGCAAATAAAGTGGTATGATGAGCGTATTAAATGTCAATGATAAGGCAGAATGAGGGGGGAGCTAAAAACTATTCAACAAAAAATAATGGATTTACCTAAAAGTGAAATGAATGCTCTAAAACATTGGTTGGACGATGTTGTCGGCTCTGACCCAATAGCTAATCCTATAAACATTAAAGAACAAAAATTTGATTCTGAAGCATGGGATAGACAAATAGAAGCTGACGCAAAATCAGGTAAGTTAGACTTTCTAAAAGCTGAAGCCCTTGAAGCTAAAGAAAAAGGCTTGTTGAAGGAAATTTAAGTTTGACTGTGCATCGTTCACCCCCTCGTTTTTGGAAAAACTACAACGAGTTGCCTAAAAGTATTCAAAATAAGGCGGATAAACAATATACGATTTTAAAAAATAACCCCAAACATCCGTCCTTGCATTTTAAATCCGTTGGTGAGTACTGGTCTGCAAGAGTCAACCTCGATTATAGAGCTTTGGCGGTAAAAGACGAGGAAGGCTACATTTGGGTATGGATTGGAAACCATACGGACTACGATAAACTATTAAACTAAAATGTTAATATTTAGGGAATCTACTAATGAACATTCGTATTGGACAAGGCATTGACGTACACGCCTTTCATAACAACGGACAGCCTCATCAATTTG
>JAAXIL010000171.1 GCA_012270355.1 Psychrobacter sp. | reverse complement strand
GGATTACCTGCTCAAGGGATACCACAAGGGGAACTTGGAATGGACGATGCGATTGAGGACGGACTAAGCTTTATTGAAAATGCCCTCATCAAAGCTCGTCACGCTAGCCGTACCAGCGGACTGCCTGCCATTGCTGATGACTCGGGGCTTTGTGTGCCCATCTTGGACGGCAAACCTGGCATTTATTCGGCACGTTATGCGGGCGAGCATGGCAACAGCGTTAAAAACAACACCAAATTACTCGCCGACCTCGAGCCGTTTCGCCGTGATGGCACACCGATTATCGGGCAATTTATCTGCGTGCTGGCGATGGTTCGCACCGCAGATGACCCCCTGCCCCTCATCACTCATGGCATTTGGCAAGGCGAGATTTTAGCTGAGCCAAGAGGTGAAGGCGGGTTTGGTTATGACCCAATTTTTTGGTTACCCGAACTCGGTAAATCCGCCTCTGAATTAAAACCCGAAGAAAAAGCGAGTCTCAGTCATCGGGGGCAGGCAATGCAAAAGCTGATTGAACAATTAACTGATTGAAGAGGGTAAATAATTAAACAAGTCTAATAGCGTTTAAGTGGTCGGGGGTTATTTATCGCAGCCTCGGTACCCACTGGAACGCAAGCAAGATAAATAATCCCTGACCACTAGATAAATAATCCCTGACCACTAAATGTGGAATTCGGCATAGGTTCAGCCAATAAATCAATTTCCAGTTATCTAAAGTTGATTAGATTAATCGTCAACCACATTTATCGGTTTCATCTACTCGGCAGATGCCGTATACTGTTCTACTTTTATTTTTCGGGTCGTGCTTGATCGTGCTGGTTTATCACTCATAACCGATGACCATCAATAAACACCCACCCTTTATCAGTACGTTTATTTTATCCCTCTTATTAGCAATTTATAGTTAAGGTAATTTTTCATGGCAAAAGCAATCGAAATCAATAGCATTAGCGTTGAAAAAGGCGACAACAATTCAGCGACACTGACCGTTAAAGTGGCGGTTGATCAAATTCAAAGCCGAGTAGAAGGTCGCATCCGTAGCATGGCTCGCACTGCCAAAATTGATGGGTTTCGCAAAGGTAAAGTGCCAGTATCGCACATTCGTGCCCAATACGGAGCAGGTATTCAGCAAGAAGTCATCAACGACACCATTCGTGACACCGTGTTCGAAGCCATTAAGCAAGAAGACGTGCGGGCCGTCGGTATGCCGAACATCGATGACGTGAAGTTAGAAAATGACTTTTTGGTGTATCAAGCCACATTGGACGTGTTCCCTGAAATTGACGTACAAGGCATAGATAAAATTGACGTTGAGCGTCAAACTGCCAGCGTGAATGACGAAGACGTGGATGAGATGGTTGAAAACTTACGTCAACAGCGTCAAGAGTTTAGTGTTAAGGAAGGGGCAGCCACTGATGGCGACCAAGTGACCATCGACTTTGTTGGGCGAGTCGATGGCGAAGAGTTTGAAGGCGGAAAAGCCGAAGACTTTAAGCTCACGCTGGGAGCAGGCACGATGATTCCTGGTTTTGAAGACGGCATCACTGGCATGAGTGCTGGCGAGGAAAAAACCATCACCGTCACGTTCCCTGAAGACTATCAAGCCGAAAATTTGGCAGGTAAAGAAGCTGAATTTGATATCACCGTTAAAACCGTTGAAGAGCCGAAACTGCCCGAGCTAAACGATGAGTTTTTTGAGCTGTTTGGCGTGAGTGAAGGTGGATTAGACCAACTTAAAACCGACGTGCGTAAAAACATGGAGCGAGAAATCAAATCTGCTTCACGTAACCAAATCAAACAAGCCACGTTTGATGCCTTACTTGAGCAAAATGAAATTGATATTCCCGAAGCCATGCTAGAGCAGGAAGTCAACCGTCAACGTCAGCAAATGATGCAACGCTTTGCTCAGCAGTTTGGTGGTGGTCAAAACTTAGACCCCGAGATGCTACCGCGTGAGTTATTTGAAGAAGAAGCCCTACGCACTGCCCGTTTGGGCGTGCTGATTTCTCGGGTAATTGAGGAAAATAATCTCGAAGTGGATGCCGAGCGGGTGAAAACCTTTATCGAAGAGATGGCGGAAAACTATGAAGACCCTGCCGAAGTTATCGAACACTTTAGCACCGACGAAAATGAACGTAACAATATTGAAGCGGTGGTGCTAGAAGACCAAGTCGTTGATTTCTTGCTCGACAAAGGCAAGGTGACGGATAAGGAAGTCAGCTACAAAGACTTGCTTGCCAGCCAACAACAATCTCGAGGCATGATGTAAGCTTTTGAGTGTAAAGAATAAACACCCCGTGCTGGGGTGTTTTGCCGTTTGAGAGTAGATAGATTGAGAGTAGATAGAATTCGGATTGATTGAGGGTGATGCAGCTTGGGGGCGTATTGACTTGATTTATTGCAGTTCATCCCAACCTACCGATTAGTGAACTTTTACTTTACTATGACTATCAAATTAAATAGACAGGACATTTTATGATTACTGATTATGACAAAAATCGCATCATGCAAAATCCGCATTTTGATCAATTGCGTGATGCCCATGAATCGGTACAGACTCAAGTAGCACCACAATCTGCCCTCGTTCCGATGGTGGTAGAGCAATCTGCTCGTGGCGAACGGTCGTTTGACATTTTCTCTCGCCTTTTGCGTGAGCGGGTCATCTTTTTGACCGGGCAAGTTGAAGACAACATGGCAAACTTGATTGTCGCCCAAATGTTGTTTTTGGAAGCCGAGAACCCTGAAAAAGACATTCACCTTTATGTCAATTCGCCCGGTGGTGTGGTCACCGCAGGGATGGCGATTTACGACACCATGAACTTTATTCGCCCTGATGTGTCTACCATTTGTATTGGGCAAGCCGCATCAATGGGGTCGTTCTTGCTGTCGGCAGGTGCAAAAGGCAAACGCTATGCCCTCGCCAATTCACGCGTGATGATTCACCAACCGTTGGGCGGTTTCCGTGGACAGGCATCAGACATTGAAATTCACGCCCGTGAAATCATTGAGCTCAAAGCCAAACTCAACCGCTTGCTTGCCGAACACACTGGGCAACCTGTCGAGCGTTTGGAGAAAGACACGGATCGTGACAACTTCATGAGTGCGACTGCCGCCAAAGAATATGGTTTGGTTGATGAAGTGCTAGAGCGTCGCCCAGAAGAGCTGAAATAAGCATTTATACTCTATATATAAATTAAATATGTATCAACTAAATGGGGTCACACTCAAGCGAGGATGACCCCATTTTTCATGGTTTTAATGTTTCAACTGATTTTGTTAAGGTTTAGGAGTGTCTTATGGCATTTGGTTCAATGCCCCACTGTTCGTTTTGTGGCAAAAATAAAAACGAAGTTGACCAACTGATCGCCGCTGATGATGCCAATATCTGCAACGAATGCGTGGCACTGTGCATGGATTTGATTGAAGATGGCGATGAAGATTTGATTGAGGATGCAGAATCTGCTGATGACCATGCGTTTGAAAAAGCTTGGCTTGCCAAAGACTTGCCCACCCCCAAACAAATTCGTGAACACCTCGACGGCTATGTCATTGGGCAGGAGGCTGCCAAAAAAGCCTTATCGGTGGCGGTGTATAACCATTACAAACGCCTAAAAGTCCAAGCTACCATTGCCACCGAAGGCAATGATAAAACTCGAAACCCTGACGGCGTGGAGCTGAGCAAAAGTAACATTTTGCTGATTGGACCAACGGGGTCGGGTAAAACCCTTCTGGCTCAAACGTTGGCTCGCATGTTGGATGTGCCCTTTGCCATGGCGGACGCCACCACTTTGACCGAAGCAGGTTATGTTGGTGAGGATGTGGAAAACATCGTACAAAAACTGCTACAAGCCTCAGATTATGATGTGGCAAAAGCCGAAAAAGGCATTATCTATGTTGATGAGATTGACAAAATCAGCAAAAAAGGCGAAAACGTATCCATCACTCGAGACGTCTCAGGCGAAGGCGTACAACAAGCGTTGCTGAAAATGATTGAAGGCACAGTTGCCGCCATTCCGCCGCATGGTGGACGCAAGCACCCGAATCAAGAGTTAATCCAAGTTGATACCAGCAATATTTTGATTATCGTTGGCGGGGCGTTTGCAGGG
>JAAXIL010000186.1:745-4140 GCA_012270355.1 Psychrobacter sp. | reverse complement strand
CCGCATTATAAGCACTGACAATGTCTGCTCTATAAACACCAAAGACTTTTTGTTGTGGTGTTTTTTTTTGTCTGGTTTGGCGTAATCTTGCAAATTTGTTATAATCGCCCCGCCCTTTTGACTCCCCTTTTTGATAACTCTGGCGAATGACACGCATGACGATGACCTACCCCCCTCTAAAACTGCTTGTCGGACTTGGTAACCCCGGTAACCAATATGCCAACACTCGGCATAACACGGGGTTTTGGTTTGTCCAGCAAATCGCCGATGAATTTGGGATTGTCATGAATTTAGACAAGAAATTTAATGGATTGACGGGTCGTGGACAAATTTTTGGGCAAGACGTGCGATTATTGATGCCCACTACTTTTATGAATAAGTCAGGTCAATCGGTTGTGCCAATGGCGAAGTTTTATGGCATTGATCCGCTAGAGATACTCATTGCTCACGATGAACTCGACATTCCTGCCGGATCCATTAAACTCAAAACTGGCGGGGGGCATGGCGGACATAATGGTTTAAAGGACATCACGCCGCATATTGGTCATGACTTCCATCGTTTGCGTATCGGCATCTCGCATCCAGGTCATAAGTCAAAAGTAAGCGGACATGTCTTATCTGCCCCCTCGCCCGCTGATCGCATTGCCATTGAAGCCAGCCTTGAGGCTGCCATGCAAGCCCTTGATAAACTGGTCAGTGGCGACATCGAAAACGCCCGTAATCACATCAACAGTTTCAAACTGCCAAATTGACCCCATCTATGTTTTTCTAGCTGATTATTAGCCACCCTTTTTATTAAGCTCTTTTAATAAACTCACGGAAATCAACATTATGCTACTGACCCTACTCAAAGGTAAAATTCATCGTGCCCGTGTCACTCATGCCGACTTGCACTATGAAGGCTCGTGCGGTATCGATGCGAATCTGCTTGATCTGGCAGGTTTGCGGGAAAATGAATCGATCGACATTTATAACGTGACCAATGGCAAACGCTTTCGCACTTATGTAATTCGAGCTGAAGCAGGCTCGGGCATCATCTCGCTTAACGGGGCGGCGGCTCACATGGCGGACTTAGGCGATATTGTCATCATTTGTGCTTATGCTCAAATGGATGAAGCCGAAGCAGACAATCATCTGCCAAAACTGGTGTATTGCAACGAGGACAATACTGTCAAAGACACCGCCAATACCATTCCTGTGCAAGTGGCATAAACGTAGTTTGGGGAGAAGTTTGTTATGGTAGTCGCCATTATCGCAGTGATTATCGGTCTTGCCGTACTGGTATGGAGTGCGGACACCTTTATTGATGGAGCGACAGAGCTCGCTGTTAAGTTTAATGTGCCCAGTTTTTTGATTGGGGTGCTGATTTTAGGGGTGGGCACATCAGCCCCCGAGATGGTGGTGTCTGCTCTCTCGGCATTTGCAGGTAGTCCAGGCTTGGCACTCGGCAATGCTTATGGCTCAAATATTATCAATATCACCCTCGTTTTGGGATTGACTGCCATCATTAGCCCGATTGTGATTCGTAGCTCGGTCGTCAAACAAGACATGATTTTGCTGCTTGCCGTGACTGCATTGGCTGCCTTTCAATTGGTGGACGGTGATTTAAGTCGCACCGATGGCATCGTACTGTTGGTTGCTTTGCTGGCAGTGATGGCATTACAAATTTATTTGGCACTCAAAAACAATACTGAGGCGACAGACATTGATGTCAAAGAGGTGAATGTCGGTAAAGCATTCGGTACGTTGATTTTAGGGCTAGTTCTGCTCATCGCCAGCTCTCGAGCGATTGTGTGGGGAGCGGTAGAGCTTGCTACCATTTGGGGAATGAGTGAGTTGCTGATTGGTCTCACCATCGTGGCGATTGGCACGTCCCTACCCGAGTTGGTGGCAAGTATTGTGGCGGCAAGGCGAGGCGAAGACGACATGGCACTGGGCAACATCATCGGCTCTAACTGGTGCAATACGATTGGTGTGGTGGGTTTTGCAGCCATTATCCATCCGCTTGCTGTCGAACCGCAGATTTTGTCCCGAGATATGCTTGCCGTCGGGGTTATCACGGCAGTATTGTTCATCTTATCCTTAATCGCCTTTAAACGAGATGGTTACCTCAAAGTACCAAGTGGCGTCGTCTTACTAAGCTTATTCATCGGCTACTCGGTATGGCTCTTTATGTCGGCAGTCTGAGCGATATGGTCGCTAACAAGCCAAAGTGGTTTAGCCTCAACGTGTTTGTTTTATATCGCTCTTCCTCAGTCGTTGAACTCGTGCTTTGAGTGAATCCTATCCGCCTCAAATGGTGGTGTTTATCATTCCTTATAATAAAAACGCCCCAAGACGAACTGTCGGGGCATTTTTTTATGTCGAAATTTGTCATTGATTACTGTCCAAATTCCTACTTATCGGGGTAGGTGCTATAAATGGAATAATTTTTTTGGGCTTGCGTATCTATTTTAAGCCCCGCACCAATATGGTGGGTGTTGACGGTCAGTTCAGAGGAGCTCGTTCCTACGCATGGTTTTTAGGTATATTGCGTTGAAACATCTTGGTGGTTTTTTAGCTATGATTATTGCACGGATAGAAAACAATGGTTAACGTATTACCAATACTGCTTATCGGCAATGGCTTCGACGCATCGTGTTTTGCCTGTGATGATGGGGATGGGAGCGTCGGTGAGTGCCAATGACAGCCAGCCTTCGGGGTGGCTCTTGGTTTTCGGGGCGGAAAGGAAGTCTTCACTGATTGGCTTAAATCCGAGTTTGCCATACAATATAATGTCACCATAGGTCACCACGGCTTGTACGCCATTGGCTTTGAGGGCGTCCAACGCATGACGAATCAACCCTTGCCCCACGCCTGTGCCCTGCTCGGTTGGCAAGACTGCCATCGGTGAGAGCATGAATAGCTCAACCCCTGCGTCATTAAATAACCGTGTCAAGATGACCGCTCCGACCAGTTGGTTTGGTTCGTCTGACGGCGGGTTGGCGGAATTGGCACAAAAGGTATAGATGTCTTCGCTGGCGGTGGTGGTTAAAAAGTTTTGCACCAAGGTTTTGATGGTTTGCCCTTCAGCCTTGCCTTCAGACTGGGCAAAGCTATGATAAAAGACGTTGCAAAATTCAGTATGATTTTGAGTGTTGGTTTGGGTGATGGGGTATGAGATGTAGTTGATACTTTTAGGCATTGGTTAACTCAAATAGGTTATGTCTCAATATTGAAATAATGATTGATTTTACGATGTAGTATGTTTGAACTGGTTAGCAAGTCACTAATATCGCTATCATCAAACCCAACTACTTTAAGTAAATGTAACGTAAATAAAACCTCCATTTTAATTACTATTTTTAATAATTTAACTCCTTGGCTACGAGTTTCAGACAGCTCCTCATTGTAAT
>JAAXIL010000186.1:0-735 GCA_012270355.1 Psychrobacter sp. | reverse complement strand
TCCTTAATACGTTGCCTCAGTGATACTTCATTTGCGTATTTAAGGCGGTCAGATAACCACTTTTTATCTAGCTCATCAGCATTGCCAATGATACGATTGATTTTCCTTTGAAACTCATTTTCATCCATTGCTAGTGTACTTGATGTTCTTCGGTGAAAAGTCTCCAAACCTTGAGCGAGGCATAAAAACTTACTATCTAAGAACTCAAAACTGTCTGACTTATAGGCAAAATATAACGCTAAAGCTGGCGATATTCGTTCATAAGAATTAAGCCAATTTGTAAACACTTTATCAAGATTATTTTTTATATCCTTATAAGTAAACATCATGTCTGAGTCATCAAGGTTTTTTAGATTAGCAGACGAGCCATACAACCCTTTATAATAAATCTCATATCTACAGGGTTTTTTAGTACTTTCATCAATCATAGATGTATTGAAAGCATAAAACTTGGTTAAGTATATTTGACTATCAGTCGAAAGTTTAAAGAGTTGAGATAGCTTATGTATCAATTTTCTAAACTATTTCAATGCTTTTTGTTTCTTAGATTCTTCTTGTCGTTTTCTTATTTTATCTGCAATAGCTTTTCTACGTTCTGTAGCTATACGTTTAATTTCATCTTTTGCATTTTGTTCTGATTGTTTTTTCGATAAAAATGTTTCTTTTCCCCAATTTGATGTAGATACTTCCTCTGGTGCAATTTTAAGCGGTGTGACGCTATCAGCACCAAAAGGT
>JAAXIL010000013.1 GCA_012270355.1 Psychrobacter sp. | reverse complement strand
TCTAACCCCTCGGGTGATGCTCTTCATGCAACGCCTGAAGTCGAGCCGTCGCCACATGCGTATAAATCTGCGTGGTGGACAAATCGCTATGCCCAAGTAGCATCTGCACACTGCGAAGGTCTGCCCCGTGATTAAGCAGGTGCGTGGCAAACGCATGGCGTAGTGTGTGTGGGGACAATGCCTCATCAATGCCTGCGATTTTGGCGTATTTTTTGATGGCATACCAAAAGTTTTGCCGAGTCATAAATCCGCCTTGAGCCGTCAAAAACACTGCCTGACAGTTACCCGCTTTGAGGTGGGCAACCAAATCACCTCGCCCGTAAGTCAAATAATTTTCCAATGCATCACGAGAGTACTCACCGAGCGGGACAAGCCGAGTTTTGTTGCCCTTACCCGTAATCTGTAGCCAGCCTGCATTGAGGTTGACCTGCTCCATGGATAAATTAATCAATTCGCTCACTCGCAATCCGCATGCATATAACACCTCAAGCATGGCTTTATCCCGAAGCCCCAAAGCGGTGCTGGTGTCGGGGGCAGATAGCAACGCCTCAACGTCTGCCTCGCTTAAGTCTTTGGGGATGTCACGCCCGAGTTTGGGCGTTTTAATGCCCTCGCACGGGTTGTCTTCTCGTTTGTCCGTGCTAACCTGCCACAAAAAAAACTGGCGTAAGCTCGATAAAATACGGGCTTGCGTTCTTGCCGTCATATCGGTACGGCTAAGTTCCCCCAAACACGCCAATACGTCGCTGTCTGTCCACCTCGTCAACGGCTTAGGCGACAAGGTTTCGCACCGTATCAGATCACGCACATAAGCATTGCGAGTGTGCGTGGACAATCCCCGAGCCAGCATCGCCCCTCGAAACTCGCTGATATAGGCAGGCTCATCAGTCACGCTAATGGCTTTGGTCTGTCTAGGGTCGGTAGCACGGGTACGGCTCATGATAAAATGAATTACGTCTTGGTAAGTGGCAATAATGAATTGTAGAAGTCAATCACCTCAATCTACCATCATTTCTTAGCAACGTAAATTCATGTGATGACTTGCAATATGTTATCTTCATTCACATATAACGACAATGGTAACATTTTATCCCCTACCGACTTATATACCATCAACTTACCTGCCACCGACAGAGCTTCAATGACGCAAAAAAACCTTACGCATCACCTGCTTATCGCTACGCCTAGCATGCCTGACGAACGATTCCGTCATGCCCTTATTTATGTGTGTCGCCACGACAAATACGGCGTACTCGGCTTGCGAATCAACGAACCGCTCGCCGATATGCAAGTCGGCAAATTGCTCGACAACCTCGGTATGGACGTGACCGACGAAAGCGTCATGGGCGATTTGGCACTCGATGGCGGACCCGTGCGTCCCGAAGTTGGCTTTGTGTTGCACACGGGACAACCGCAATGGGCATCGTCATTTGCCATTTCCGAAAACAGTTGCCTCACCACCAGCCGAGACATTTTAGAGCACATCGCATCGGGGCAAGGCGTGGGGCATTATCACTTGTGTTTGGGTCACGCCAGTTGGGGCAAGGGTCAGCTTGAACGGGAAATCGAGCAAGGCGATTGGCTGGTTTGCCCTGCCGACATGGCGTTGCTGTTTGACGTGCCATTTGAAGAACGCTGGCATCATGCTGGCAGTAAATTAGGCATCAATTTGGATTTGCTGAGCGTGGATATCGGGCATGCCTAATCTTGCCTCATGCAAAAGAGTTTGATATTGGTGTTAAGACAATGAAAGATAATGACTTCGATGAAAATCACTTAGTTCTAGGGCTGGACTATGGTGTCAAAAAAATGGGCATGGCTCTTGGCAATACGCTCATTGACACCGCCCGCCCATTTGACATTTTGCCGATGAACAACGGGCAACCTGCCGACTGGGATAATCTGCTCGGCATCATCGTTAGTTGGCAAATCGACACGGTCATCGTGGGCTTGCCCCTCAATATGGACGGCACGGATTCGATGCTGTCCAAACGTGCCCACAAGTTTGCCCGCCGTTTGGCACACCGCTTGCTTGAGCAAAAACTCGCCGTCGCTGTGCTGTTGTTCGATGAACGCTTGACCTCTCGGGAAGCTCGGGCGATGGCGTGGGAACACGGACTGATTAGTGATGAACGAGACCCGATTGATGATTTATCCGCCTGTTTACTGCTCATGACTTACTTGGCGAACCCCAACCATGCTCAGGACATTTCTCAGCAAGCTCAAGATAAGATTCAAGAAAACCGCAAATAATCAATTGTTAGCTGACCTATGAACGAATCCCCCATTAACCACCACCTCGACACCACAGGCTTAATCTGCCCCGAACCCGTCATGCTTCTGCATAAAACCGTGCGTGGGGCAACCTCGGGCGAGATGATTGAAGTCATCGCCACCGACCCCGCCACCACTCGAGACATTCCAAATTTTTGTCGCCACTTGGGGCATGAGTTGGTGCAACAAGACACGCTGATGAATGACGACAATATTGAATGCTATCGGTATGTCATCGCCAAGGGCTAAAGATGACATTATCGGCTAACTCTGACACCTTCGCCCCTCGCATCCTCACATGGTTTGCCACCCACGGCAGGCATGATTTGCCGTGGCAACAACACCAAACCGACACCCCAAACCCATACATTGTGTGGCTGTCTGAAGTCATGCTTCAGCAGACGCAAGTCACCACCGTCATCCCCTACTTTACCCGTTTTATGTCCTCCTTCCCCACTGTGCAAGACCTCGCCCGTGCCGATTGGGACGACGTGGCGGAGCATTGGGCAGGCTTGGGCTATTACGCACGGGCAAGAAACCTTCACAAAGGGGCTGGGCAACTGGTGGCGGTGATTGAAGAAACAAACGACTTTCCACAAACGGTAGACGGCTGGCAAGCCATCTCGGGCGTGGGGCAATCCACGGCGGGGGCGATTGTGGCGATGGGCTTGCATGGCTATGGCGTGATTTGTGATGGCAACGTCAAGCGGGTGCTGACCCGCTGGGCAGGCATTGATGGCGACATCACCAAATCGGCAACCAATAAGCAGCTTTGGGCATTGGCGACCTCATTGACCCCAAAAACCGATAGCGGACACTACGCCCAGGCGATGATGGACATGGGGGCGACGCTGTGCACCAGACGTAACCCAGACTGTGAGCGATGTCCCGTGCAAACCGATTGCATGGCGTATGCTGAAGGCAGACCTGAATTTTATCCCGTGAAAGCCAAAAAGAAACCCAAACCGAGCAAGTTTAGCGATGCGTTACTACTCAAAAATCCTGAAGGCGAAACTTTGTGGTTACAACGTCCTGACAGTGGCATTTGGGGCGGATTGTGGTGTTTGCCCCTTGCCTTTCGGCAAAAGACGCAAGGTAAAAAGGTGCTGGCAACGCACCAAGATGACAACGTATATGAGCAAGAATATACGCTTGCCGAGCAGGTGATTGAGGGCTGGCTAACGCAAAATGACATTGACTGTATCGCCACGTCAAACAGTTTGCTGGATGATGACCCGATTAAGCACACGCTCACCCACTTTCATTGGTATTTGCAAGCCAAAACCGCCACGCTAACGGATGCTCAAGTGTCGGAATTATCTAAGGCATTGGACGATGCTGGGGCGGTGTATCAATGGCTTGATGAGGCGGCAGCGTTGGCAGGTTTGGGTGTGCCGAAGGCAATGGGGAAGGTTTTGGAGGTTTAAAGTATAGGACTAAAAACTTTTTTCGAGACAAGATTCATTGTTTTTTAGGGTATGGCGACATATTTGCTTAATTTGGAATGGGATGGTTAGAATATATTTGTTGGATGTCGTAAGGTTCATCCAACATCATAACGTAACATAATGGCTCATTCTATTCTCATAAGTTCTTATGCAATATCGCCGTTATTATAGTAAAGGGGCAAGTTATTTCTCCACCATTAACCTTGCCGATAGATCATGCAGTCTTCTCGGTCAAGAAGTCGAAACATTGCGATCTGGCTTTAAATAGGAGAAGTATATGTATCAAGATTTACCAAATGTCTGCTATGAATGTGGCGTGAAGCTAGATAGAAATCCTTTGACAATAGTTTAGCAGTCACACATAACCAGTAATAAGCAATCGTGAACAGTTTGAGAGCCTGTGGGATCATCATCTATAACA
>JAAXIL010000154.1:2682-4155 GCA_012270355.1 Psychrobacter sp. | reverse complement strand
TCTAGAGAGGTATCCTGAGAAAAAAAAATCGAAGAAAAAAGCTGATTTTAGAAATTATTCTGATTCTGAAAGACCAACAACAGGCAGTGAATTTTACAGATTAAATCACAAATTCCTAACCTATGAATTTGTTATTAAAAAAAGGTTACTTTTAAATCCCTAAACCGTGTCAGAGCTACAATCTACAAAGGAAATCAAAATGAATCATCGTCGCTTATTGCAAAAATCTACCCTAGCAACGCTAATCCTATTCTCCCTCACCGCTTGCACCAACGCCAATAATTCAAGCAGTGTCAATAACGACGTTCAGGCGAATGCCCCGATACAAACCGACACGTCCGACAACGATACCAATACCACACCTACCCAAACCGAAACCACATCAACCGTCAAGCCCGCCTTTGACACCCAAACCATCACTACTTTTAGCGAACCTTGGGCGATGACGGCGTTGCCTAACGATGCCATCGGTGCGGTGAAATTGTTGGTCACGCAAAAGTCAGGCGAACTGTTCGTTGTGGATACCGCTAACGGTGAAAAAACGCCAGTGGCAGGCGTGCCAAAAGTGGCGTACGGCGGGCAGGGCGGACTCGGCGACGTGACGCTTGCCCCCGACTTTGTCAAATCGGGCTTCCTTTATATCAGCTATATCGAAGCAGGCGAGGGGGCTAATCAGGACGATAGTGATAAAAAGTATGGGGCAAAAGTGATTCGGGCAAATCTAACGGGCATAACCCGTGGCAAGCCAGCACTCACTAACATCACGCCCATTTGGGAGCAAGTGCCAAAGGTCACGGGGCAGGGGCATTACAGTCATCGCTTGCTGTTTTCGCCTGATGAAAAGTATCTGTTTATCAGCTCGGGCGAACGCCAGAAAAAAGACCCAGCTCAAGATATGACGACCAACCTTGGCAAAATTATCCGTCTGTATCCCGATGGTAGTGTGCCTGCGGACAATCCGTTTGCAAACAGTGACAATCCCATCACCCGCCAAATTTGGACACTAGGGCATCGCAATGTGCTGGGCATGGCGTTCGATGAACCTGGCAACCTGTGGGCACACGAAATGGGTCCAAAGGGTGGTGATGAAATGAACCTCATCGAAGCAGGTAACAATTATGGCTGGGCAACGGTGTCCAACGGCATCAATTATGATGGCTCACCCATTCCCGACCATGCCACTCGCCCTGAGTTTGTTCCGCCGAAAATCACATGGATGCCTGTCATTTCTCCAGCGTCGATGAGCATTTATCATGCGGGCAAACAAGACGACTTCCCCGCTTGGCAAGATAAAGCCTTGCTCGGTGGCTTGTCATCAAAATCCATTGTGGTGGTGAACCTAGCGAGCGATGGCACGTCGGCAAGCGAAGCATACCGCTATGACATGGGCAACCGCATCCGTAGCGTCTTGGCGATAGATGGGCAGGTGTTTGCCTTACAAGATGGCAAGAATGGACAATTACTCGAGCTGAT
>JAAXIL010000154.1:0-2582 GCA_012270355.1 Psychrobacter sp. | reverse complement strand
TTTTTTAATTTTTAGGGTTGGTGTAACATGACTAAGGCTTGATTATGAATGAAGTTAAGGTGAGCCGACTAGGACCTTTTCCTAGAGTCAGTGTGCCTGTGTTTACGGTATCTGCAATTTTGATTGTTGGATTTATTGTGTTTGGGGCATTTTTCACTGACTTGGCAGGGGAGGTGTTTAGTGCGGCTCAAAGTTTCATTACCTCCAAATTTGGCTGGTTTTTTATTGTTTTGATGAACGCAGCATTGGTGCTGTGTATTTTTTTAGCCGCCAGCCGTTATGGCGACATTCGATTAGGTTATCAAACCGAAGCCCCACAATATAGCTTGCCCTCATGGATTGGGATGCTGTTTTCGGCAGGTATTGGTATCGGCTTGCTGTATTGGGGGACTGCCGAGCCGCTGTATCATTTTATGGCTCCGCCAATGGGCGAACCTGAGACGATTGAAGCGGCAAAACAAGCCATGAATATCTCGTTTTTGCATTGGGGTCTGCATGCTTGGGCGATTTATACCATTGTGGCGTTGGCATTAGCTTACTTCCACTTCCGCCGTGGTTTGCCGTTATCCATCCGTTCCACGCTCTATCCCATATTGGGCAAAAAAATCTATGGCACATGGGGTCACGTGGTTGATATTTTAGCTGTGTTTGGCACCATGTTTGGCGTGGTCACATCGCTAGGCTTAGGCGTGATGCAGATTAACTCAGGTTTAGAAAGTCTGTTTGGACTGCCTAACAGCTTGATGGTTCAGTTTGCTTTGATTGCCTTCATCACCGCCATGGCGTGTATTTCTGTCATGATGGGGCTAGATAAAGGTATCAAACGCTTAAGTGATATAAACATTAGTATGACCGTCATTCTATTGGTATTCATGGTGATTTTAGGACCGACGCTGTTTATTTTTGATAGTTTTATTGAAAATATTGGCAACTATTTGACCGCTCTTGTGCCACTTGGCATGTGGGGTGAGTCCTACACGGGCACCGAATGGCAACACGCTTGGACGATATTCTATTGGGCATGGTGGGTCAGCTGGGCTCCTTTTGTCGGTGTGTTTATCGCTCGTATTAGCCGTGGACGTACCATCCGTGAGTTTGTGCTGGGTGTACTACTCATCCCGATGACCATCTTATTTTTCTGGTTTACGACCTTTGGTGGCGTCGCCATTCATTTTGAGCTCAATCCAGCCAACGACTTTGGTTTGATTGAAGCGGTCAGAGCCGACTCGGGCAGTGCTATTTTTGCCTTAATCAACCAATATCCGTTGGCACAGCCAATCACACTGATGATTGTAGTGATGATTATGCTTTGGTTTGTGACCTCGTCAGACTCTGCCAGCTTTGTGATTGATATGTTGACCGCTGGGGGCGAAACCAATCCGCCAAAAATTCAGCGTTTGTTTTGGGCAAGCACCGAAGGTCTTATCGCAGCCATTTTGCTCGCAGCAGGCGGTCTATCTGCTTTGCAAGCGGCAGCAATTGTGGCAGGTTTCCCATTTGCCCTGGTGATTTTTGTCATGATGTATGCGTTGCTACGAGCATTGGGACGAGATCAATTGATTTTGTATCGCAATCAGCAGTGGTTTATGACTGAAGAGTCCGTTGAGCATAACTCTGCCAACGCCTTCCGTGATGAGCACCTATTAAAAGGACCACCAAAGATAGTGGCAGGTGACTAACGGTAGGTTATTTACAGTATAAAAAAGCCCTTATCCAGTGATAAGGGCTTTTTTTTGGCATTTAAAGACTAAATTTACTTTTTGAAGTTGTGGATTTACTCACACTCGCCTTCATAATACTCAACCGCTTCAGGTTTGCCACATGCTGAACATGAATTGCCAGCGGTGCGATAAACAAAGGTGCCGTTAGCTTGTTTTTCTTTGACACACACTGGGTCATATTGCATGGTGCACATGTTCATTTCGGGATTAAATGGTGGGCACTGAGTCATTTGTCTGCCCGCATGCGGTGAAGTGACCGTTTCTTGCGTGTTGTGAGCGGGATCAGCAGTCACAGGCTGAACGTTGTTACAGCCTGACAAGGCGAACATCGCACCAAATGCCAAACCCATAATAGGTGAAGTTGAAAGTTGTTCCATCATTATGTTCATTTCCTTATTGAGGTTAAGAATTTTAATAGTTATTTATTAGACGGCATTTGAATGTATTTGTCAAAGTTTTGGGCGTAGTCTTCTAGATTGTCACCGAGCATCTGCCGATATTGTTTGGCATAAAACTCAACGATGTCGTCTTTTTCTTTAAGCAAATCATCACCTTTGGCAAAGCCAATGGACGCAACTGACGCACTAAAGCGAGCAGCAGCATATAATAACGATGCTCCCACTTGCCCTGAATGGGCGTCTTCACCAAGTTGAGCGTTGGCAAGATTGATGATCGCATCCGCCCGCTCATAAAACGCTTTGATGTCGGGCGTAATCTCAATGTCGTTATCAGGATTTTGGTTGGTGTTTTGTTCAGTCATGGCTAACCTTTTTAACGAAATATTCAAAAAATTTTGGAATTTAAATTTGTTTTCACATTCCCTTCTAAATAATTTTGAGGAATTGCTCCCTCCTTTTAAGA
>JAAXIL010000234.1:2718-4169 GCA_012270355.1 Psychrobacter sp. | reverse complement strand
TGGACGAGGCGATTTTGGTAAACTCTCGCCTGTATCGTAAATTTTTCCCGCAATTTTTTTGCCAAAATTAACGAATCAATTCACTTCACCACTCAATTTATTTAAACTTTTTTTCAACCTTCTAACAAGGAATCTATCATGAAAATTTTAGCATTTGCCGGCTCAAACAGTCGCAATTCCATCAACCATGCTTTGGTGAGTCATGTCGCCGAGCTTGGCAAGGACATGGGCATTGATATCGAAGTCATCCGCCTAACCGATTTTGACACGCCCATGTATGGCATTGACCTGCAAAATGAACACGGCTTCCCCGAGCCAACCCTGAAACTGGCACAGAAAATCGATGAGGCAGATAAGCTCATCATTAGCCTTGCCGAACACAACGGCTCGCCCACGGCGTTTTTTAAAAACCAAATCGATTGGCTGTCTCGGCACAATGTCAACTTTTTAGAAGGCAAGCAGGTGTTGTTGTTATCCACGGCTCCAGGTCCTGTCGGCGGTGCCAACGCCCTTGCCATCATCAAAACCATGTTGCCATTTTTTAGTGGCGAAGTAGTTGGGGAATATAGCCTTGGTAGATATGACGATAGGTTTGTGGATGGCAAACCGACGGATGACACAGTTGATGCAGAGTTAAAAGCGAAATTGCAGGCGTTGATTGCCAGTTGATTGGCTATCAAACGGGTACGATATGAACCAAGCGTCTATGAAACATTTCCATCTTTTAATGACGCTTGGTTTTAGGGCGAGGTGATTATTAGAGGCTGTATACAGTGCATCAAAGCCCCGTTTGGCATTACTGATGACTATAGTCTTAAACTGATTGATAACGATATTAAACCAGTCCTGAATTAATTTTCATCATCGCCCTCTTCCCCACCCAACACCGCTAATAAATTCCCCACTTTATCCACGCATTCTTGATATTCTGCCTCGCAGGTTGACCCCACAGTAATGCCCCCGCCTGCCCACACGTTGACCTGTCCGTCCGCTTGCTTTTGCACGGTGCGAATCAGCACGTTCCATTTGCCCAATGTTTTATCAGGTATGCTGTGTTCATCGGCTCGTGTGTTGAGCTGATAAAAATTCATAAATCCCATCGTGCCACAATATGCCCCTCTTGGTTGACTCTCAATCTCACCGATGAGCTCCACTGAGCGTTTTTTGGGCGTGCCGGTTACCGAGCCTGCAGGCAAACTGGCAAACAGGGCTTGTAGCGGATGCGTGTCATTTGTCAGGGTGGCGGTGACGGTGCTGACCAAATGATGCACATTGGCAAAACTCTCGATTTCAAACAACTTTGGCACGTCAACCGTCCCCGTTTTGGCGACTTTGCCAAGGTCATTGCGTAACAAATCGACAATCATCACGTTTTCGGCACGGTCTTTGTCGCTGTTGGCAAGCTCGTTTTTGAGTGCGTCGTCCGTTTGTGGCGTGTGCCCGCGTGGGCG
>JAAXIL010000234.1:2302-2708 GCA_012270355.1 Psychrobacter sp. | reverse complement strand
GTTGTTGAGTTTTTCTGCGTTTGCGAGTGCCTTTGATGGGTTATGTGTTGATTTGCACCCCATCCACCGAGGACGTAAATGTCAAAAACAGCTCAGGCGAGCAACTGACCAACTCAAATCCGTCCACTGCCATAAATCCTGCAAATGGGGCATGCGTTTTGGCATCCAATGCGGGTAAAAAATCCAACAAATTTTGCTGATGAGGCAACTTTCCTTGCCAAGGTTGGGTCAGGTTGATTTGATAACTGTCGCCAGCGTATAGATGGTGCTGAACCTGCTCGAAGGCGTGGGCGTACTCATCAAATTTCCATGTTGGCGAGAGGGTGATGGTGGATGTACCGCGCGATGGACTTCGCTTCTGCTGGTTGCAAGTGGTTGGGAATAAACACTCAAGCAAAGTGTCTTG
>JAAXIL010000234.1:0-2292 GCA_012270355.1 Psychrobacter sp. | reverse complement strand
CTTCTGCTGATTGAAGATGGTATGGCATAAACCCAAAAAAAACTTGTCGAGCGTATGCCGAAAGCTTTGCACCACGTTTACATCAGCCTCACACGAGACAAAAAGTGTCCATGATTGCTCGTCAGGACTTGCAGAGGGATTATCAGAGGGATTGGCAGTGGTCTCGGTTAGGGATAGCCAAATGTCATAGTGTCCCAAATAGGCTAACGGCTGATTGGCATTATGAATAGCATTGCAGTTTGGACTTAGGGCTTGGGCGGATAAATCATAGCCAATAAACCCCATCAATCCGCCTGTAAACTCAGAATTATCGGCAGTGCTATATTGTACGTTGCTATTAGAATTGTTATTAAAATTGGCATCAGCACTTAGCCAACCACTTTCCTTAGCATTTCTCATATTATTTTTGGCATAACCTTCGGCATAAACAATAAGGTCATCTGTCCACGCTGGGTAAGTTTGTGACTGTCGCTGTTCAGTGTTAGGCAGGCGTGGATGAGGGAGCGACGGATGGGCTCGTTGACGAGGCCGGGGGGTGCTGGCGTATTGCGTTAATTTTGCGTCGGCCTTATCTTCGCTACTCTCATTGGCAGACATTGCAGACAAAGGCGAAACCGTCCAACTTAACCTTGGTGCAATACCAATGATGGGGCGATGGTCATTGTTTAAAAAGCACAGTTGCCAAGCCTCATGCTGGTTGGTACTCATCAGGTATTTTTGTAAGTTGGTGACTAACTCGGCAGGGCGTTGCAAAGTGGCATAAGTGGTGATTGGATGCACGTTGGGCATAAAACAGACTATTGACTGAGGTGTTAAAGCGTAAATTATACCCTAAACTTTTAACACGCCTTAAACGGACAGATGCCGTTGCGTCGGGTAAGATATTGGCATACTCATTTTACTTATTTTTAATCAGCATAAGGATTGATTATGGCATCTGCAATAAATACCCTAAAAAGTGGGCTTGGTGTGGCGGGCTATGTGGCTCGGGATAACTTGGAGCGGTTGGGCTCGTTTTTGGATGGACTCGACGCAAAAAGTGGCAAAACCACACAATACACCGCAGTCGATTTGAACCAGTTGGATGAGAAATCCCAGCAGGATTTGTTCCGTCAAAAAACTGTCGAAGCGTCACAACAACTCATCGGACAACGTTTTTCTCGTTATGGCAAATTCGCCAAAAAAGTCGTGCCGAACAGCATGGGCGAAAAAGCGATGGACGCCGGATGTATGCAGGTAGCAAAACTGGCATCGGCATGGTCGCAGACCGATTTACCTGAAGGCAGACGCTTTGCCGATGTGCGTAACATGAGCGAACACGAACGCAATGGGTTGGTGGCGGATATTACCAACCAAAACCGAGCATTGGCAACGCTAGGCGGGGTAACGGGTTTGGCAGGATTGCCCGGTTTGCTTGCGGATTCCGGGTGGATGCTGCTGGTCTCGCTTCGTACCATTTATCAGGTGGCAGAAGGGTATGCCAGACCGCTGACGGGCAAGCAAGGCATGAAGCTGGCGTATCAGATTTTGAGCAACGCTGACTTAAGCAAAATGCAAGAAAAGCAGGCGTTACTGGCGGGTATTGGGGTGGCAAATCGCTTGTTAGAGAGTGCGGATAATCGAGGACTCCGTAATGAGCTAGAAAATGCGGGTGTGCATAACGAAAACGTCCGTTATTATGCCAATCAAGTGGACAGTTTGATTGAGCAGTTTAATATCGACATCGATAACATTGATTTATCATGGCTCACTAAGTTTTTACCGGTGACGGCGGTGGCGATTGGCTCGCATTACAATCACATGCTCATCAATGAGGTCATCGGTGTGGTGACGGCAACCTTTGGTCCTGAGCCAAAAATGGCGAAACAAGCATTGACCGATGCGTCTGGCTCGTCGGATGACGGGGTGACTGATCATGTGATGGACGCAATGGATGGTGATGATGACACTAACACTACCGCCAATCCAAGCGATAACGACTAATTTTGCATGAGCGAGGACAGTATGACTTCTACTAATGACGTCAAAACCCATCTTGACAATTCAAACACGCCATCGGCAGACTTTAGCCATGAAATTGGTGATAAAAAGCATGATGACGCCCCCATTAAAGAACGCACCAGTAATGAAGGTGAGGTGATGGACGGCATCAATGACCAAGATGGTATGATGGATAATCAAGCGACCGAAAACGCGAACTTAAAGCCCTAAATGAAGATTTAACCGCATTTTTTATTGCATTTAGGCGTGAATTTGCGTAAAATTCACGCCTTTATTTTTCCCGCTGGGGAT